>JACRQB010000018.1 GCA_016222925.1 Nitrospirota bacterium
GTGAATGACAGGAGCTTCGCTTCCCGTCACAAACATTTATTTGATATAAGTTCTCAATATCAGTTCAGTAGACTGTTGTCAATTCCTTTCTCTGCATCCCAGCAAACTAGTTTCAGGTGTGTCTTCCGAAGGAATCCCGCGGAGCAAAGATCAACAAGTCAACAGTGCGGCTGCCCACATTCTTGGGACAAGGATTGACTATGCACTTCTTCTATCGACGATGCGCCCGTCGCTTGAGCCACCACACTCGAAGGGCGGTGACATAGAGAATGAGCGGAACAAATCCACAGACAAACACGATCCAGCGACCGATCAACCCGAACGCCTCGCCGTTATGCAGAGGGAAAAGCCACGCCACGAACGTGTCCCCGGCGGTGAAGGTCCGCCAATCACGAACCTTGAGCACTGCTCCGCTGTATTGATCCAGCCAAACCTCGCTATTTCCGGTTGAGTCTCGAACATCCCCGGGCCGGTGCATCGTTATCTGGTACACATCCGAAGGCTCATGAGGAATACCGATATAGGTAATCCTTCCATCCTGAAACAGGCTTTGGGCAAGTCCGGCTGCTTGCTCAACAGAAAGGGCTGACTGGCCTGAGGCCGGATGAGATTCCACTGTGCTTTCATCGTGTGCTTCATCGACCGGAGAAAATACGGAGACAAGCGAGATCACATAGGTCGGGAACGCCAAATACACGCCGGTGAACGCAAGCATGGACAGCACGATCACGCTGTACGCCCCACTGAGTCTGTGCCACTGATACTGGCGACGGATCCGACTTGCGCCCGCGACGGGAAGGAACGCCTGCCGTACTTTTCCCGAACGAGGCCACCAGAGAAACACACCCGTGCCGATCGACACCAGCAGAAAGATGGCCACAAAGCCCACAAGGGTTCGACCAAGCTCGTCGATCAACAGCGATTCATGCAGCTCGTAGATGAACGAGACAAAGAACGTACCCCACTCACGATCCCGACTTAAAACGGATCCTGTGTAGGGGTCGATCGTGACCAGATACCACCGAAACCGGTCGAGCTTGTCGGTCGGCACTCTGTACCAGGCTTTAAACACCTCGCGCTCATGGGAGGGCAGCTCAAGGTTGTCCAACCAGCCGCCGGAAGAAGCAGCCGCCTGCGCGGTCGCGATCACTTCGTTCAGCGGCCTGTAAGGACCAGAGCCGCTCGTCGTCAACTGTGTCGGATTCAACCATTCATCGATCGTCTTATAAAACACCAGGACACTGCCGGTCAGACTCATCAGGACGAACAGCGCCCCACCGAACAACCCAAGGTACAGATGTGTGCTTAACCAGAGCCGCCTGAGGGAGCACCGACAAACAGTCTGAGCTGGAAGCGACACCTTACCCTCGTCCAGCGGAACCATTACCGTTGGGGTACTCGATGCAGACGGCATGGCGTTGTCGCGTTTCATCATAAACATGAGACGCATCGCTATGGCAGAACGACATCGTCCACAAATCTACCGATCACGCAGTGGGCCGTCGACTGGGCTGGGATTGAGAAAGGTGCGATGGAACAGCTTACTGACGGTCACCAGGACTCATGTCGCCGGGCGGCATTCCTTGGATGGCCGAGTGATGGATGGCGACGAAGCGTCCGCATCGGATGCACTTGATGACGAGGTCGTCCCCCTGCCAGCGCGCCACGAGCTTGCCGCACCGGCACCGAACATCGACGCTAGTCCTTATTGAGGCCCCGCCCCGCATGACACCTTCCTCATTCCTGCCGACGTGCTCAGAGTCCGACCATGAGCTTGTAGCCCTGGAGACGGCAGGCAGCTAGAACTTCACTGTCCTGATCAGCAATACCAATCCGTCGACTCCACACCGAGATGAACGTCGCGCTCTCTATTTGAAGGTCAGCTTCTTCAGCTCGGACGCCGCGAGTTCCACTTCTCCGAAATCGGATTGCCCCTTGAAGCTGCCCGCAATGGCCAATACAAAATCCCCGGTCTTGCCGTCCGCCAGCGTGATGGAGACATTGGGAAGCGAGCCGTTCCCCGATGGCTTGAGATCGATGAGCTTGATGCTGTCGAACTTGATCTTGACCGTGGCCGTCCCCCGTTTGACCGGCACTTCTTTGAGCTCATGGGGAACGAATGCCGTCTCACTGATTTTTTCTTCCCAGTAGAAGATGACGTTTTTCAGGTCCGTCTCGATACCCTTTGCATCCGTCACAGAGGCATGAAACACCTTGTCCGCTCTCCCGTCCGTTTTGTTCTGTGCCCAGGCCGAACTACTCGGTATCCAGAGTGCTCCGATGACCAACACAACTTGAGCCACCCCCATTGTCGTTCGAGCGATCGTCCGGCGATTCATAATGGTTCTCCTTATTGACTATCCAAGACTATCCATCCAACCGATAGCTGATGGGGATGAGAATGGTGATCTGTCGTTGACCGAGCGGGTGTTTGAGCCTCAAGGGCGAGGCTTTTTTCATCACGGCCATGGCCTCCTCATCCAAGACCGCTCGCCCAGAAGTTTCGGCGATCTGAACCCCCATCACCTCTCCATCATCACGAATGACCGCCGACACAACGACCTTACCCTCCCAATGATTCATCCGGGCAAGCGCCGGATATCGTTTCAGCTCTTCGATCCGGTTCCAGAGCGTATCCCTGAGCCAACCGAAATCCGCCCGTGTTTCCCGATGCAGCACCTGCCGGTACGCCACCTGGCGATACTCGGTGCGTGAGGCGACCGATTCAACAGGCTCGCGCACATCGGTCACGGGCTGCTCTGACGATTCGACCGGCGTTTCCACCACAGATGGCGAGACCACTGGTTCACTCTCGGTCGCTGCCACGGCGGCATACTCCATGACCGGCTCGGCATTCGTGACTACATCCTTGACCACTTGGGCGGCTTGCGTCGCAACCGTCACGTCTTGATGCACCTGCGGCGGCGGTTCTGCAACTCGTTGCTTGGTCTGCCGAACGGGAGGACTCGATTTGACAGGGGGGGGCGGCGGTTGCACAATCGGTTCAGCCAGCTGCGCTTCAGGGTGTACCGACGATTCCACCATTGCAATGTCCCATTGGAACAGTGAGGGCGGAGTCGGTTGCTCGATCGCCCCCATCGCAAACAGCGCCGCAGCGATCCCGAGGCCATGCACGAGAACAGACGTCAGCCACCCGCGTGTTTGATCGGACACCGCACCTGTGCTGCCGTGATCGAATGTTGCGGTGGTCATGATCGGAGCACCTCCAAACTCACCTGCCGAAATCCCAGCCCCCTCACCTCATCGACGACGCCGACGAACCGTTCTAAAACCGTCACGCGATCAGCCCGGAGAACGACGATCGACTCGCGGGGGTGCCCGTTCAGCATCGCCGTCAGACCATCCGCCGAAACGGGTTGGTCATTGAGGAACAGCCGGCCATCGGCCGTCAGGGTGATCATCAGCGGCACGTCCTTGTGGTCGTTCACTTCCTTGGCCTTCGCGAGTTCGACCGGCACCTGCCCAGTTGAAATGAACGTGGCCGTGGTTAAGACAATCACCAGGAGGACCAACATCACATCGACCAGCGGAATGACATTGATTTGATTGAGCTCACGCTCCATGCTGGACCTTGTAGAGAGTAAGTAGTTCAGTGACGCGCCGACGTAAGATATTGTTGAGCACGACACATGGGATCGCCACCAGCAGCCCGATGGCCGTCGCCTTGAGCGCCAGGCTCAACCCGACCATGATGGTACCGACCGCCATCGTGCCTGATGTCCCCATCGTATGAAAGGTCAGCATGATGCCCAGCACGGTGCCCAAAAGTCCGATATAGGGCGCATTGGCAGCGACGGTCCCGATCACCACCAGTCGTTTCGTTAAGGCCATTTCCAACAACTGAATGTTGTCGAACTGATTCGGTGTGACGCGTTGATAGTACAGCCACCGCTCCACCGCTATGGCGAGCGCCCACAGGCTCAATACCACCAGCAGCCCGATAATCCCGTAGTCCACCAAGTTTTTGAGGGCATCCATCTTGTCATTCCCTATTCATGAATCAACGAATAATCAGCCGGTGAGCCCCCTTCAAGGTACACATTGGAGGGCATCAACTCCGTACACATGGGCATTCCACACACACGCCTCCATGCCAAACCAATAGGAGGCAAACCTGTACGGTTATGAATGAGACGAATCTGTCTCAATAATCCCTCACCCCTCCTCTGGACAATTTTCACACCCCTTGAAGGTCAGTTCCGCGGATCCCCAGGTGGGGAAGCTGAGGGGTTACGATAATTCAAGATGATAGCGGTCCAATGTCGTGGCTTTCTGACGCTCCAGGTTGGAGAGCGCCTTATTGTAATCCACAATGGCCCGCAGCTCATTCCCTTGTGCCGTGGCCAGATCCCGTTGAAAATCGAGTACAAACCTCGTGGTGCTAAGTCCCACTCGCAACCGTTCTTGCTCGGTTTGCAACTGCTTCTCAGCTAAAATGCGTGCCGAGCGGGTGGTTTCGATGCGCTTGAAGTCGGTCTGCACCCGCCGCACCGCCTCACGAACGCCGAGAATAATTTGATGGCGGACGCTCGCCAAGGAGATTTCGGCATTCTTGGCCTCCAGTTGGCGCTTCGTATACGTACTGATCGCAGAACGATTGCCCAGTGGGTAGCTGAACATCAGGCCGGCACCATAGTTGTAGAAGCTGCCGCTAAAGTTCCTCACAACGGACTCACTATAGTCCCCTCCGAGTCCGGTAAGGCCCATGGTGCCTTGAAACGACAGTGTGGGTAGTAGTTGGTTGCGGGCAAATTGTTTATTGAGTTCGCTGGACTCGATATGTTTTTTAGCTTGAACGATCTCCGGCCGCTGTTCGATCGCAGTCTCGATGGCTTCTTCGAGACTGAGGGTCTCCATATAGGTGATGGGCGCATCAAGAGGCGTAAGCCGGACAGTCTGCCGCAGCTCCGCTTCGCCGGGATTCAGAAGTGTTCGCAGTTGATCTTCCTCATCTCGGATGGTTTTCTCAGCCACCAAAACCTGCTCCACCCTGGACGCAACCGCAGCCTCGGCTTGGAGCACATCGACGACGGACATCACCCCGGCTTTGGCCTTGATGCGATTCGTCGCCAACAACTCCTCCGCCGCCTTCAACGCCGCTTGAGCGACCTTCACATGTTCTCTCGCATACACGAGTTCCCAATAGTTTTGCTCGACCAAGGCAAGAACCGTTAGGACTCGGTCGCGAAAGACATGCTGCTCGACGATCGCATTGTTTTGGGCGACCTTGATGAAGGTGGTGTTCACTCCAATCCCGGCATTCTTGAGCAGCGGCTGGGTCACTGTAAATGACAGGCCTCCGGTCCAGGCGGGGTTGAACAAGAATCCCTCTCCCGGATCCACTCGGTTTCTGGCAGGACTATAGTTCATACCGATATTCCCGCCCGTCACGATGTTGGTAGAAGCATCCACCGAGAGGTTATGGTTGCGCTGGTCGAACCTCGTGATCTGGTTCAATAGATCTCCGGTTGCTCCGAAGACAGGTCGCTCAAGAGGATCAACCGTCCGGAGATAGCGGCCGTTCACACTCATCGTGGGATCGAACTTGCCTTGTTCGAAGACGATGTCGGTCAACCGGCTTTCTTTGGTGTGGCGACTGATGCTGATATCGAGATTGTGCTGCAAGGCGCGAACGGCTGCCTCCGCCAGAGAGATCTGTTCATGACGTTCCGAAAGCGTCGGTTTAGTGATGTCCAGACTCCAACTCGCGGTTGGAACCAACCAGGCCCACAGACTGGCGATTATGATGGCTGCAAGCCGATGGCGAACGGTCACTCCACGAACCATCACATTCCCCTCATAGAACCGACCTTGCTAAACAAAAAAAGAAACGCTCGCCACTCTGCACTCGTCATTCATTCCTACCGAGTAAGACGAAATAGCTTGGTCTTGTCCGCACATCCCCTGGTAGTGTTGTTCCTGTTGCGCGTCGCGAATCGAGGAATGGGAGGACGAACTCGTAAACGAGTTGTGGACATCACTATGTGTGCCCATGCCGGGAAGCCTAGGCTCCTGCGTGTGGGACATCAGAAATCTTGCCGCGGCCCGCTAGGATCGCATAGCCGGCCGGCACCAGGAAGAGCGTCACGAGAGTTGACACCACTAATCCGCCGATGATCACGACTCCGATCTGACGGCGGCCGGCTGCTCCTGCACCGGTGGCGAAGGCAAGCGGCAAGGCCCCGATGATCGTCGCGCAGGTCGTCATCAGGATAGGGCGAAGACGCACCGCGGCGGCTTCAATCACTGCCTGAGACACATCGAACCCCCGTTCACGAAGCTGATTGGCGAATTCCACGATAAGGATCGCATTCTTCGTGACCAGCCCGATCAGAATCACCAGTCCGATTTGACTATAAATCGTAAGGGTCCCATCGATCGCGGCCAAGGAGAGCACCGCTCCCGATATCGCCGGCGGCACGGCCAGCAAAATCGTCCATGGATGCCGGAAGCTTTCGAACTGCGCCGCAAGAACCAGGAAGATGACCGCCAGCGCCAACGCGAAGGTCAGAGACAAGTTTCGATTGCTTTCCGCGAAGGTCTTGGATTCTCCGGCATAGGCGGTCCGCATACCGGGCTTGATGATTTCCTTCGACGTTTCATCCAGATAATGCAAAGCCTGTCCGAGCGTGAACCCGTCGGCCAACCCCGCGCTGATCGTGACGGCGCGCATGCGATCGACATGGTTCAACGCTTCCGGGGCCGGCACTTCCTTGATCGTCACGATATTGTTGAGCTGGACCAATGCCCCGTCATTCCCCCGCACATAGAGCTGACTGATGTCGGATGGTTTCTCGCGATGCCGGTCGTCGACTTTCACGATCACCTTGTACTGCCGGCCGTTCTGCAGGAACGTATTCACCGGTCTTCCGCTGAGCAAGGTCTCCAGCGTCCGGCCGATGGAGGCAACGGACACGCCGAGATCGGCGCTCTTGTCGCGATGCGTTTCCACCGTCAGGTGCGGCGTACTCAACGCCACATCCATTCCAGGCGCCACGAATCCTGGGTGTCTCGCCAATCGCGCCACCAGTTCGTCGGCAACCTGCTGCAGTTCCTGATAATCCAATCCCCCAAGGACGAACTGCACGGGGGACTTCTCCAACCAATCTCCGATGGAGGAAGGATTGAGGAGGTAGGCCCTCACCCCGGTCAACGTACCGAGTTTGTGATTCAGATCTGCGACGAGCTCCTGCTGACTTTTCGCGCGCTCCTTCCAATCCTTCAACGTCACCCAACTCTCGGCACGGTTGACCCTCGTCGGACGATCGCCAAGCGCCACCATCGTATACGTGTGGGCGATCTCAGGAACCGTCTGGAGCAATGTTTCCAACTCTTTGGCGTAGGTGTCGGTGTAGCGGAGCGTGGCGCCTTGTGGCGCGATGAGAAAGCTGGAAAACCATCCCACGTCTTCGAGCGGCGCCAGTTCGGACGGAAGTCGGCTGAAAAGGGAAAAACTCGCCACACTGGCTCCGACAGCCACGATCACAACCACCGTTTTGGCGTTGATCGCCCATTCAACGCCACGGCGGTATCGTTGAGTTACAGCATCCGCAAGCCTTGCGGCGAACTGGAATCGAGTAAACCGTCCGCGGTCTTGGCGAAGCAGGCGCCCACACATCATCGGCGTGAGCGTCAGGGCCACGAAACCAGACAAGAGCACCGCCGATACGATAGCAATGGCCAATTCCGCAAAGAGTTTCCCGATGAGGTCGGTCAGAAAGGCGATGGGGATGAACACGGTGACCAGTGAAATCGTGGTCGCGATGACGGCAAAGGCGATTTCGTTGGTCCCCTCGACGGCGGCCCGCAGGGGCGGCATGCCGGCGACGATCCGTCGATGAATATTCTCAAGGACGATGATGGCATCATCCACCACGAGACCGACGGCGAGCACGAGCCCCAGAAGGGTCAAGACGTTCAGCGAACACCCGGTCACCGCCATGATCGTGCACGTCCCGATAATCGAGGTCGGGATTGCGACCACCGGTATGCACGTCGCCCGCAGGCTTCCCAGAAAACAAAAGATGACCAGCACGACAAGGAATAGCGACAGGCCCAACGCCACATACACTTCCTCCAACGATCGTTCGATCGGTGTCGAACTGTCCCACGCCAGCGTCAGGTCCATCCCCTCCGGCAACCCCGCCGCAATGGACGGAAGTTGCTCTCTGACGGCGCGCACGACGGCCAAGGTGTCCGCCTTAGACTGACGAGACACGGAAATCCCCAGCGATGACTTGCCGTTGAATCGCACCAACTTGCGGGTATCCTCCGCGCCCAGCTCCACACGCGCCACATCTTCCAGGCGGACAGGGTATCCGTCTCGGTAGGCTACGATCAGCGATTCGAACTGCTTGGGGGTCTGTAAGGTCCCTTTGAGCGAGACGCTGAATTCCATCTGATTGCTTTCGATCCGGCCGGCCGGAATCGACGCATTCTGATTGCGGATCGCATCTTCCACATTCTCAATGGTCAGGCCGCGCGCCGCCAGTCGATCGGGGTCCAGCCAAATCCTCATGGCATAGCGTCGTTCCCCGTCGAGATAGGTCGACGACACGCCGGGGATCATGGCCAACCGCGTTTTGATAAACCGATCGGCGATGTCGGAGAGTTCCAGTTCCGAATGGTGGCCGCTGGACACAGCCAGCCATAAAACTTCGGCACTCTCCGCCGCGGCTTTTGCGACATGAGGCTCAAGAATTCCCAACGGCAGTACCGGGCGGACTTGAGAAACCCGATCACGGACATCGTTGGCGGCACCGTCCAGATCTCGTCCCAGCTCAAATTCCATCGTGATCGAGGACACTTCTTCGCGGCTGGCTGAGCTGATCGTCCGAAGCCCCTGAATCCCACTGAGCGCGTCCTCAAGCGGTGTCGTGACGTCAGACTCCAGAACGGAGACACTGGCCCCCGGATAGACCGTTCGAACCGAGACGATCGGGGGTTTGATGTCGGGGTACTCGCGAACGGGCAATCGGAGGAAATTCAAGAGTCCGAACAACACGAGCAGCAGCGTCATCACGATCGCGAACACCGGACGGCGAATACAGGTTTCGGAAAGACTCATGTCTCCTCTGAACGGCACACGGAGGGCACACTTATATCGGGCAAGACGGCGTGCTGTTACTTGGATGATTTGATCGAGATGAGATCGCCGTCATGGAGCTTGTGGGTTCCCGTCCGGACCACTGCATCTCCCTCTTGCAACCCTGCACGCACGTGCACCATCCCCCGTTCACGCGCGCCCAGCGTCACCTCTTTAAGTCTGGCAGTCTGGCCCTCGACTTGAAACACCATGGCTTTCTCCTGCCGAAGAAACCCGGCCTCCTCCGGAATGAGCACGGCACGAGGATCTATCCCGACGGTCAATCGAACGGTGACAAACAGACCGGGTCTGAGGACACTCTCTGGATTTGGGATCATCGCGCGCACCGCCACAGTCCGATTCACGGCATCGACCCTTGGATCAATGGCCGTCACCTGTCCCTCGAATGTGTCATTCGGAAAAGCCTCCGTCGTCACCGTCAACTTCTGATTGACGTGCAGACGGCTCAACCAGACTTCAGCCACCTTGAAATCCACATGAAGCGTGCTCAAATCTTCCAAGTTGACGATGTCCTGCCCTGGCTGAAGATAATCACCGACCGAGACGCGCCGGAGCCCCAGCGTCCCACTGAACGAGGCGCGGATGATGGTTTTCTTCAGGCGAGCCGCGTAGAGGCGACTGTTCGCCGCCGCCGCGTGCCACGCCATCCGGGCTTCATCCATTTGTTGAGCCGGCACAATGGCGGACTGTTCGTCGGTAATCCGCTTCAGCCGCTCATAGGTCACCACCGCCATCTTCTCCTCTGCCGCCGCTTGCGTGACCTGAGACTGGAGTTCTTCCTGGTCGAGTTCCACCAGTGGAGCAGCCCGTTCAACCACCTGACCATCTTGAAAATGAATCCGGCGAATGACCCCCGCAATCTCGGGCCTCACCGTGATCGAGGCAATCGCTTCCAGCGTGCCGACAGCCTGAATGGATTCTGTGATGGACCCAACTGTGACCGGGGCTACATCGACCAAAATAAGTTTGTCGGACGCAGCTGTCGTCGATGACTCACTGGGTGATTGGTTTCCCAACCGGAATGTAATCAAGATAACCGCGGCAACGATCCCAATCATAATGATCAAACTTTTGACCTTCATGCTCACGATTCGTTGTCGCCTCGGCCTTTCCCCCCCATGAGAGCAGAATCGGTACACGACACCCCGTCGTATAGAAGACGAGTAATCACGCAAAAACCTCACCTACCGCCGAATTAATCATGAAGAAATAGTATGGGTTCCAGCAGTCCAGATCTTCGGAAGCCAAGTGATGCCCCTTTGAGCAGCGTACCCAATCAGTAGGAGAGGTACTGGAAATGCACGGCTAGCGATGGGGTCTCCTGGGGAGCGCACTGTTGCCGTAAATATCCGACAGTCCAGAGTCCCCTATGGGCATGCACATTCTTCTACAACTCACTCTAGCCTTGGATCTGGCCGAGCAAGGCGTGAGGCATACCAAGATTGCAGCGCATCTGGGGAAACATCGCGAGACCATTGGGCTCTGGCTCAAGGGGATTGCGGTGTATGGGCTCTCGGGCTTTCTCAAGCGTCATGCGCAGGCCAAGAAGGGGCCACGACGAGCGCGCCAAGTTCCAGCGAGGATACAGCGGCTGATTCGGGACCTGCGGGCTCGCGAGTACGACTGCTGTGGGCAGACGATCGCATATGTTCTGGAGCGGGAGCCTCAGGTCCGGCTCTCCGTGCCCAAGATCTACGAGAGTCTAGCGGAGCAATATGTGATCTGCGCTCAGTGGTGCAAGAATCAGCACCGAGGGGCTGGTCCGAAGGCGGCCTGCGCTCGGGCGGTCATCCAAATGGATACTGTGGCGTTTGGCCACCTGGTCGCGTTCACGGGAGTCGATATTTATACCAGGGAAGCGGACGTCCTGCTCCGCCCAACCCTGACCAGTGACGATGGCGCCGCGTTTCTCCACACCGCCATGGCTCGGCGCTTTACAGGCCGTGTCGAGGTCCTGCAAACTGATGGGGCCCGGCGTGCAACGGGGCGGTTGCCCGGCAGGCCCATGACTATTGCGAACGACATCGTAGTGCCCGTCCCTACAAGAAAAACGAACCGGCCTACAGTGAACGTTTCACTCGTACCTTCCGCAAGGAAGGCTGGGCTGGGGAACGTATCGAGTTGGGGGCCTCGCGCGCGTGATCCCCGAGGTGGAAACCTTTCCCGCTCGATATCATGACCACCGCCCGCACCTGGGATTCTCGCCCATGCGACCTCCGCTCCAGCCCTCACCAACGCAGAAGGACGGACTGTCGAATTTCTACGGAGAATAATGCGGACCGCACGCTGACGCATGAGCGGTTTGCCCACGTCACCAACCGATTCAGTTGGCGCTGCCACATCCCCCAATGAGTCCAGTTGTTCTCTTCGCACGGTCGGGCCGCATCGCGTGGGACGACGGTGCCTGAGTCCACCTGGCACGGCGTCTTCGGACGCGGTGCGTCAGAGGTCTGACTGGAAAAGTCTCCGCCCAGAGAGGTCTGCCGTGTAATTCCTACAGCGTGAATGGGAAAGCATGCAAAGCAGACCTCTTCGCTGAACATCCCGTGCCGTTGGAACTTGAAGAGGAAGGGGGCGGGTTGTGGGTCTATACTTTTTCAGGACTGAAAACTCGCAAAATGCAGGTCCCACCAGTGGCACCTACTCCTGTAACTCATTGATTTTTCATGACATGAAATGTCACTCTTTGCACTGCACTTTCTTCTTATCTATTTGATCTTGCTCACTCTCTTCTTGTCCTGAAAAGGCTGGTGTCGACAGTTCGATTCTGTCCCTCGGCACCATTATTATCCACCCTCCACAGCTGCACCGATGCTGTCAGCAATAGTGGTGGGGTTCACCTAATCCAGTGTGAAAAAGACATTGTTCTGAGCGGTGGGCGAGGTATGTCTGAGAGACTGACACGTGGATCGCGTAGCGGATTTGTCTGAATCTTTCTACTTCTTCAGCGTCCGGATATACGCCAGTACGTTTCGACTATCCCCTTCAGACAAACGAGTTTTCCATGACGGCATGTTCGGCTTTCCTTCGTGAATAGTCTGAAGCAGCATCGTGTCGGACCTTTTCTTCGTGGTCGGTCTCGTGAGGTTGGCCGGCTCTGGCCCCAGAAGCAAATAACCATCCCCCTTCCCCTCTGAGCCATGACAACCGGCACAATGCCGAACAAATACCTTTTCCCCTTTTGCAACATCGGCGCGCTTTGATTCCAACTCATTCGGGGCGGCAATCGATACCTGAACTCCCATAACAATGGTAATCAGACCCATGCATACGGTACCAGCGAGCGTAGGCATCCTCACCTCATCCTTTCTCCGGCCTAATTTCCCTCATCACGTCGATGGCATCCCGTCAGGCCGGCGAGCCGGCCTCGGCTCACCGTTGCCATGAGGAGTGTCCCCTGTTACAGAATGGACAGTAGGCACTGATCCTCCTCGCAAGTCGCTTGGAGCGATCCCTCCTGTCGAGCGGCCTTCCAACCACTGATAGAGGACCGGCAACATGATCAAGGTCAGGAGCGTTGAACTCACAAGGCCGCCGATGACGACGATCGCCAACGGACGCTGCACTTCCGAGCCGATCCCGTTGGCAAACGCCAGGGGGACCAACCCCAAGAGTGCGACCAACGCCGTCATCAAGACGGGGCGTAGCCGAAGCAGCGCGCCTGAGGTCACCGCTTCCTCCAAACTGTGGCCGTCCTCTCGAAGTTTATTCATATAGGAGACGAGCACAATCCCGTTCAACACCGCCACGCCGAAGAGATTGATGAAGCCCACTGACGCCGGGACGCTGAGATATTCCTTGGTGAGCCACAGCGCCACGACCCCTCCGATTAGCGCGAAGGGCAGATTCAAGATGATGAGCGTGGCCTGACGGAGTGAGTTGAAGGTTGAATACAATAAGAAGAAGATCAGGCCGATTGTGATCGGAACGATGACCTGCAGCTTGGCCATGGCCCGTTCCATATTCTCAAATGATCCACCCCACGTCACCCGGTAGCCTGGTGGGAGCGCCACGCGTTCAGTGATTTTCTGCTGCGCCTCCGACACGAGGCTGCCGATATCCCGCCCTAGCGTATTGAACCCGATCGAGACGTACCGCTGAAGCTGTTCCCGGCTGATGCGGCCTGGCCCTTCCTCCAACTGCACCGTGCCAAGATCCGCCAATGGAATCAATGCACCGGCATGATCACTGACCCTAATGTTACTGATGGTTTCGATACTGTCCCGGTACTGCTCCGGGAACCGCACCACCAAGTCAAACCGTTGCTGGCCTTCATAAACACGCGTGGCTACATCTCCACCAATGGCGGTGGTGATGATCTCCCGTACATCGGCCACATTAATCCCATGCCTTGCAATCTTGCCCCGATCGATGTCAATCGTCAGATAGGGTTGTCCAAATAACTGTTCCACCTTGATGTCTCGCACACCTCGGATCGATTCGAGCACCTCAGCGATTTCCTGGGCTTTGTTCCGGAGCACTTCCAGATCGTCACCGAACAGCTTGACGGTGGCTTCCGTGCGCACGCCGGAAATCAATTCATCGACCCGCTGCTGAATCGGCTGGCTGATCAGGAATGTCGCGCCCGAGACACTCGTCAACCGCTCGCGAAACTTCTGCATCAACTCCGGCATCGTCTTGGCCGTGGTCCACTGATCCAGCGGACGAAGCCGTACGACCGGATCACTCTCATTGGGCTCCTGTGGATCGTTCCCCAATTCCGTACGACCAATTTTTGAAACAACCATCTCTACTTCCGGAAACTCCATGATCGCCTGCTGCATGCGTTTCTCGATCTCGATGGACGCGGGAAGCGACACACCGGGAAGCCGAATGGTCTGAGGAGCTGCAATTCCCTCGTTCAGAATCGGAATGAATTCCGTTCCTAGCGTCGGCACCAACGCAAGCGCGCCGATAAGAGCTCCGACGGCCATCACCACCACGGCGGTCCGGTGCCCAAGCGCCCATCGAAGAGACGGCGCATAGAGACGCTTAGCCAATCGGACGATCCAAGGATCTTCTTCACTGCCTTGCCTCAAGGCCAGCGAACAGAGCACCGGTGACAGCGTCAGCGACAAGACCAGGGACACCAACAGCGCGATCATGATGGTATAGGCAAGCGGTTTGAACATCTTCCCTTCCATCCCGTGAAGGGACAAGAGAGGGAGAAACACCAAGATAATGATCAGAATTCCGAATACGACCGGCTGTCCGACTTCCTTCACCGCTTGCGTCACCAGCTGAAGCCTCGGTATTGCGGCAGCAGAATGGTGCGACAGATGGCGGTACACGTTTTCGACGACGACGACCGACCCGTCCACGATCATGCCGATCGCGATCGCCAGTCCTCCCAGCGACATCAGATTTGCGGTCAGCCCGATTTGCCCCATCACAATGAATGTGGCCAGCGGCGCCAACACCAATGTGCCGACGACGATCAGCGCACTGCGAATATTCCCAAGAAACAGGAAGAGCACCACGACCACGAGCGCCACACCTTCAGCCAACGATTTGTACACGGTATTCAACGCTTCGGTGATCAGTTCGATACGGTCGTAAAACGGCACAATGCGCAAGCCATCCGGCAGCAGATGCTTGGCATGGATGTCCTCAATGCGGGTCTTGATCCCCTCGACAACATCTCGCGCGTTGCCTCCCCGCAACATGAGGACGATTCCGCTGACCACCTCGCGATCCCCGTTGAGGACTGTCGCCCCATGCCTCACTGCATGGTCGATGAGCACTTGCGCGACATCTCCGACAAACACCGGGGTTCCGCCGGTTTCCTTCACGACGATCCGCTCGATATCTTGAAGCGAACGGATTAGGCCGATCCCCCGCACAATGTATTTTTCATCATGTTTTTCAAGAATATTCCCGCCGGCGTTGCCGTTATTTCTCGCCACCGCATCAAACACCTCATGAAGCGTCAGACCGTATTTCCGCAGCAGGCCTGGTTCGACCAACACTTGATACTGCTTGACGTACCCGCCCATCGAATTGATATCGATGACCTCCGGCGTACTCTTCAGGAGGGGGCGAATGACCCAGTCTTGAATCGTCCGCTGCACAATCAAGCTTTGGTGTTCGGCTTCGGTATCGGCTACAGCTCGTTGCGGCGCCTCCAAGTAATATTGGAACACCTCGCCTAGGCCCGTGCTGTTCGGCACCAGCATCGGCTCGGCTCCTGGAGGCAGTTGTTCTTTAACTTCGAGCAGTCGCTCGAGCACCAGTTGGCGCGCCAGGTTGATATCCATCGAGTCATCAAACACAATCGTAATGAGCGAGAGACCCACTTTCGTGAGGGAACGCATTTCCGTGAGGGACGGCACGCCGGTGAGCTGCAGCTCGACCGGATAGGTCACCAGTCGCTCGACTTCGGCGGGAGAAAGCCCCGGCGCCTTGGTCACGACCTGGACCAGCACGCTGGTCACATCAGGAAAGGCATCGATCGGAATGGTCCGAAAGGCATAGATCCCGCCGACGCCGATCATGATCGAGCACATGATGACCAGGAGCCGCTGGCGGAGGGAGATGTCCAGGAGACGGGAAACCATCAGACGGGTTTCTTTAATAATTCGGACTTCAGGACAAAGGCGCCGTGTGTCACAACCGGCTCCCCTTCGTTCAGGCCGGCGAGGATGGAGACGAGCGTCCCGTTGGAATCGCCGACGTGGACATCCCGTAATTCGTACTCGTTCGCGCTGCGTTGCACGAAGACAAAGGTGCGCCCTTGATCGCGTTGCAACGCGGCCTCCGGCACCGCCAGTCGATCGGGCTGGGCTTCGGAAAAGATTCGAATCGTGGCGAACATTTCCGGTTTGAGCCGCCCATCTCGATTCGGCAACTCAATCCTGAGCTGCATGGTGCGTGTCACGGGATCGAGCACATCCGCGACATAGGTGATCGCGCCCTGAAAGACCTCCTTGGGATAGGCGTTGATCCGCACCTCGACTTGCCTGTCTCCGGAGGCATGGACGGAATGAGCGAATGGAATGTCCTTTTCGGGAATATTGGCTTGCACCCAGACTTCCGAAAGATCAGCGATCACAAATAGATTTTCGGTCGTCTCGACGACCTCGCCTCGTGTCAACTTACGCCCGATGATCCGGCCGGCAAAGGGAGCCACGATCGGCACCACCGAACGGATCTTCCGACTGCTCTCGAGACGCCTGAATTCTTCGTCATTCATGCCAAGCAGCTTGAGCCGGTCGTGCGATTCATTGGCTTCGGCCTGGTTGCTCAGCAACTCCGCTTGTCGGCGCTGCAGTTCCGCCTCGCCGATCACCTGCTCTTGTAGGAGGAATTGCGCACGGTTGAAGGCCTGCTCAGCAACGTGAAGCTTGGCCTTCGCCTTGAGATAGGCCGATTGGGCAAGCCCCAACTCGCTGCTATACAGGATTGCCAACGGAGCATTTGCTTTGACCTCCTGACCTAGCTCGCCGTACACCTCGACCACTCGCCCTCGAACCAACGCCGTGATCTCCGCCATGTTCCGTTGATTGGGTTGCACGATCGCGGGGAAATCCCGGTGCGTTCGAAAATCGCTGCGCGCCACCGGCTGGACAACCAAGCCCACCCGCAACGACTCTTCCGCCGACAGCGTGATGACACCCGGAGTCGACACGGCGACAGGCGACTTACTCGCCACGACATCGCTCGGCGTTCCATCACAACCTGATTCCAGGACGATCAAACCGAGCAGAAGACCAGACAGACCGTGACGAATACATGATGACGCTCGTCGTGAACCGAACAGGACCTTCACAGTGCTCCTCCTACGGCTTGCTCCAGCCGAGCCAGCGAGACGGAAAGGTCGCGCTGCGCCAGCGCATAGTCCACCAAGATCTGTCGCTGCACACGCTGCGCATCGAGGACTTCCAGCAAGCTTGAAGCCCCCTGTTGAAAACTGAACTGCGCCAGCCTCAGTGCCTCCTGCGCCTGCTTCAGCAACCCTTTATCGAATACTTCGATCAACTCCGCCGTGGTACGGACATCCTGATAATATTGATAGACGGCCCGCCCCAGTTCATTGCGTGTTCGAAGCAACTCCGCTTCATCACGACGTTTGGCCCCCAAGGACGAGGCAATTTCTCCCTGACGCCGGTACCAGAGCGGCATAGGCACTGACAATCCCCCTTGAAACGCTTCCCGTCCCATTTCTCGCCAATAGCTCCCGTTCACGGTCACAGTCGGCACCCGCGCCTGCCGTTCGAATTCAATCTTCCAGTCCGATTGTTCGACGGACTTGAGCAGGCGCTGAATCGTCGGGTGCTGCTCCATCATGCGAGTCATGAGTCCGTCGATCTGCAGGTCACGAGGAAGTCTCCTGAATTCACCATAGGCCAGATAGGACGGCCCGAGCGCGCCACCGGTCCAGGTATCAACGGCAACGCGGTTGATCCGAACCAGATTATCCGCACGCGCGAGTTGCTGCCGAGCCTTCAGGACTTCCACCTCTGCCTTGATGGATTCAAATTGAGGCGCTTCGCCAGACTTCACCCGTGCCCTCACGATCCGGGCCACACCTTCGACGGTATCAAGATTCTGGCGCGCCAAATCAGCGTCATGTTGAGCCAGCAACAGATCGTAGAATGCCACCTTAACCTGTGACGCCAGATTCAATCGAGTCTCCAACATACCCACGGTGGCCGTCGACACGCCAAGATCCGCCACTCGTTGTCGCGCGGCCCGTAGCGCCGGCCACTCGACCGGTTGTCCGATCGTCACATTGTATTCGGTGAGTGATTGGCGATCGAGACTCGATCCGGCACCTGCCCGACTTGCATCACGCAACATTCCATGACCACCAGCACTTCCGACGGTGGGGTTCGGATAGGCGCCGGCTGCTGTCTGCTGCCCCTTCTGCTGTTCAATCGTTCCTTCGGCGAGCGAGACCAGTGGATTTCTTGCCAAGGCCAGATCCACGATCATGTCGAGACTGTACAGCTGCCCGTCGGATTGGGCAGAGGCCGTGGCCACGCTACATCCGAGACCGATCACACACACCAACACAACACGCCCTATCCGCATTCTCGTCTCCAGCCTGGATAGCATGAACTGCACCTCAGAGTAGACCACACATCGTTTATTTTCAATCCTCTAGGCTAAACGGCGCGATCCCCTGGATCCGCATCGGAGTCGAGCCGCAATCCGCTGAAGTAGAATGCCGAAATCGCCGCGGTCGCCGCGACATTCAATGACTCCACCCCCTCGGCCAATGGAATAGAAAACCTGACGCGAGACGCCTTCACAAGGTCGAGGGTCAACCCCGCTCCCTCGTTTCCGACCGCAATCATGAGGCGGCTGGGGATTGTTCGAATCCTTCTGATAGGGACTCGATCAGCCGAATCCAGGACCGCCGCATAGATGTCACACCCATAAGAGGAGAATGCCTGGAAGTCCCGCCCAGGAAAGACCGGAAGGCTCAGAATGGTGCCGGCGGTAGCACGAACCACCTTGGGACTAAAATGATCAGCGGAATCGGCGCTCAACCACACTCCGGACACGTTCAGCGCTGCAGCTGTCCGAATGATCGCGCCTACGTTCGCGGGATCTTGCAGTCGGTCCCCATACAGGCCAAGCACACGCGACTGTTTGAACACCTGGGCTTCATCCCACCGAGGTTGTCGAACGACGGCCAGTACCCCTTGCGGCATCTCGACATCGGTCAGCTTGTCAAAGTCGGCGTCCGGACAACGGAACTGGGACCCAGGCAGTTTTGTACGCGCCCTTCGATCTGCCTCAGTCTCCACAGAGAGAAAGCGCGGCGAGACAATCAGACTGAGGATTGACTGTGGAGACTGGTGAATCAGATCACGACAGGATTTGGCCCCTTCAAGGACGAAGGCACCTTCTGTCGATCTGGTCTTCTTATCGCGAAGCAGTTGCCGGATTCGCGAGGCCCCTGCGCGAGTGAGAGCCGGTAGCTGCAGCACGGTAGCCACCTAGAGACCCATTGTCGCACTGAAGCACATACGGGCAAGACAGCTGGAGTGGGTGATCAACGACGCCTTCGTTCAGAGGCCGCTTCAGCCGCGCGGATACGTTGAGCCCTCACCTTGGCACGTTTCAAGGCCGTCAGCTTTCCCCGAGTCCGAGTCTGCTCAAACTGTAACTGTTCAAGCTGAGACTGTAGGTGAGCCTTTTCCTGCTTATGCAGACTCGCGCATTCCGCCTTGGACAACTGTGTCCAATCCCCGCTGCTCCTGGCGCGCTTGATTCGATCATCCAAGGACTCTCGAAGCTGCCTGGACCGCATCGTCATGAGCGACTTGAGCGCCTCTTGTCGACGCTGAACTTCTTCTTCCTCAGCCATGATGCCACGAATATCGGTTCCTAACATAGCTCCCCCACCTCCTTCAACGCGATGAAACTTGTGCCAGCATTATACCGATTTCATGCCTGTTCTTGAAATTGATCATAACACATTGATTTTCATAAATAAATATCAATTTTTCGCATGATTTAATTGAAGCTCCACCTTTCATTGTGTATCATGGCCTTATGTCGATAGGGCTATTTATCCAGGGCTGGAGACTCTCCAGAAACCAATCAATCGAGTCGTTATCAGACGCGGCAGGAATTCCCGCGACACTCCTCGAACAGATCGAGGTGGATCAGGCCGATCCCACGACGAGTACGATTGAAGCTCTTGCCTCCGCGCTTCGCATTCCGCCTTCTTGGTTATTCAACAACCCCCGATCCTTCACATGTCTCTTCACAGATTCGGCAGAGGAAGAGCCGGACACCGCTCAGATCGACCCGGTCACCGATCGGATCTTGGCCGCATCTCACGCCGATCGATCTCTCTATGTCCTGTTGACCACGCTCATGCAGTCAGGTGATCCCAAACTCCTGCGGGCCGCGGAGATGAGCCTGCGGAGTTTAGTCAAACAATCGCGTCAAGCGACCGTGCCCTGGCAACAACGCCCCTCCGGGCACTTCGAGCCGCCGAGCGATTAACGCAGCCGTCTGAACCCTGAGCCAGTCCTACCCATCATCTATTGCCAGCTAGCGGCGAGCACCGTCTGCACATCCTGAGGCCGCTGATCGATCGCGTGATCCCACGTAAGTCCGGTTTGTTGCGTGAAGGCCGCCATGGCTTGGATCAGCTGGTCAACCTGTGTACTGAGCAGAACCTCCCCGTTACCGGCTTGAATTGTCTCAATCTGATTCGTTCTGCCGAGATACCAATCTTTTACCGTGACCTGATCTGCAGAGCCGTGAATGGCAAGCCAGAGGTCATTGGCCTGGCGGCTTATCACGAGATCAAGGGGATTGATGGTCGTCCCAAATAGGGTACGGTCTTGGTTGCCTACGAATGCATCGACATCGAGAATCGTGTCCTGGCCATCGCCTCGTGCGAAATTGTAGGTGTCGTTCCCTGAGTTGCCGACCGACGTGTCATTACCAAGACCACCGGTGAATTGATCGGCCCCGCTGCCGCCTATGAGCTGATCGTTGCCGGCACCGCCCAACAATCGATCGTCACCCGACCCACCGTCGAGCCGGTCATGACCGGCTCCACCGTTCAGGAAATCGTTTCCACTCCCTGCGTTGAGGTTGTCGTCTCCCAACCCACCAAAGAGCCTGTCGTGACCACTCCCTCCAAAGAGGACGTCATGCCCCATCTCACCATCCAACGTATCATCGCCGGAACCCGCGTCCAAGATGTTGTTGCCGCTGTTGCCCCGCAGCACGTTATTGGCAGAGTTGCCTGTACCGTTGAGATTAGCCGACCCCGTGAGCGTCAGATGTTCTAGGTTCGGACCGAGGGTGTAGGTGATACTGCTTTCCACCGTATCGCTCCCTTGTCCGGCTTGCTCAGTCACCACATCGCCCGCTCGATCCACGACATAGGTATCATCGCCTACCCCACCGATCATCACGTCTCTACCGAGACCGCCATCAAGCCGATCATGACCGGCTCCGCCAGTCAATGTATTGTTGGCACTGTTGCCCAGGAGCATGTTGTTCACGGCGTTACCGGTCCCGTTGATCGCCGCCGTGCCGGCCAAGGTGAGATTCTCGATATTGGCGCCAAGGGTATAGGTCATGCTGCTGTGCACGGTGTCGATACCTTCATCGACGAATTCGGTGACGACGTCGCCAGCTATATCAACCGTATAGGTGTCGTTGCCCGTTCCGCCCTGCATCGTATCAACTCCCGTCCCTCCATCGAGCACGTCGTTTCCTTGCCCACCATTCAAGCGATCGTTTCCAGCCAGGACATCGTGAAGATGAACGGGGAATCTTCCGCCGCACTCTGATCCACCAACGCGTTGACCACCATCGGCGCGTCGTTCACGTTCTGCACGGTGAGGGCAAACGTCTCAGTTGCAGCCAAACCGCTCTGGTCGGTCACCCTCATGGCAATCTCAAGAGTTCCAACCTCATCGTTCAGCGGTACACCGCTCAACGTCCGAGTGGTCGCATCAAAATGGAGCCACGCAGGAAGCGCCGTTCCATCGGCGCGCGTGGCACTGTACGTCAGCACCTCGCCGGCATCTTGATCGGCAAACGTGTTGGTCGGCGCGGTGAAGGTGAAGGCCGCATCTTCCAGCGCCGTCTGATCAGCCAGTGGCGCTGCCACTGTCGGCGCGTCGTTCACGTTCTGCACGGTCAGGGTGAAGACATCAGAAGCACTGAGATTGCCCGTATCCGTAACCGTCACCCTCACATCGAGACTCCCCACCTGCGGATCATCGGGCATACCGCTCAACGTCCGCGTTGTCGCGTCAAAATTCAACCAGGCAGGCAGCCCACTTCCGTCGGCTAGGCTAGCGCTGTAGGTCAACGTATCCTCTGGGTCTTCATCCGCAAACGCATCCGCTGGGACTGGAACACTGAATGAGGCATCCTCGAGCACTGTCTGATCGGCAAGCGGATCGGCGATGGTCGGCGCATGATTAACCGGCCCACCGAGCAGACTTGCGAGATTCGCCGTACTGCCGTCCGCAAAAACAAGGGACTCCACCACCAACGAGCCGTTCACCCCGGTGAGATCAAAATTCGTAAGCACCAGCTGGTCCATGCCGCTGGTACCGACTTGGATGGTCAGCGTCCGGGCACCTTCATCCTGCGTGAAGGTGAGATCATCATGCGTGATGCCGGGGCCGAACTGGATGCGGTTGCCTTCACCGACGATCACCGTATCCTCGATCGTGTCGATGCCGAAAAGTAGATCATCTCCCATTTCACCGATCAGGACATCATCACCCTGATCTCCATAGAGTTCATCGTCGTCGGCTCCACCATACACGGTGTCATGGCCTCCTCGGCCAACCAACCAATCACCTCCACCGAGACCGCGAATCACATTGTCAAGATCATTGGCGAGGATGGGATCATAGAAGTCCGTCCCAGTAAAATTGTTGATCCGGCTTTCCAGGGTCACGGTATCCCACACGGTTCCATCGACAAAAGCTACTTGATCGATCTTATAGGGAGTCGGATGAACTCGAAGGGATGAGGAAAACCGGTAATTCCCGCTCACGACACTGAAATAGGATGCTAGCGTCAGCACGTCGTCCGCGTTGCCCAGCAATATGTTCAAGTCGAGTCCATTCTTTTCAAGCACCACGTCATTCGCCGTGATTCCCGCTCCCAGCTGCACCGTGTCGAGCGCCCCATTCAGATGATCGAACTCCACAATGGTCAATTGTCCGCTGCCCATCCCAAATTGATACGTATCGGTATCCGCCGATCCTGTGACGACTCCACCGAATTGACCAGGCCCCCAGATCGTCCCATCAGAAAATCGCACCGATTCAACGGCACCGGGAGCATAGTAATAGGGGTTCGAAGAGCCCTGCTCGGTGATGCCGCCGGACGGAACCGTCAAGCCGCTAAAAAATCGCCAACTCCCGGTGCTGAACGTCAGCGTACAACACATCATTCCCGGCCCCCCCTTCCATCCGTGCCCAACCCGTCAAGACATCATCGCCTCCCATGCCTCTGAGTTCCACACCGAAGGTCGCGGTCATCGTATTATTCACGGCATTGCCGATTCCCAGACTCCCCCCAAGCATGGTCAGATTTTCAAGATTATTTCCGAGAGTGTAACTGACACTGCTTTGCACCAATTCAATCCCGCCATTCGCATCTTCACGGATCTGGTCGTTTCCGGTTGTGACGATGTAGATATCGTCCCCTGCGCCTCCGATCAGAGTATTCACGCCGTTTCCACCATCCAACACATCTTCGCCAGCCCCCGCGACCAATACATCGTCGCCATCGCCACCGAAGAGTTGATTATCCCCACTGCCCGCCTCAAGAGCATCGTCACCGGCTCCACCATCTAACCGATCGTTCCCAATCCCACCATCTAGATTGTCGTTCCCATTTTCCCCGTACAGCACATCAGCCCCGTCCCCACCTATCAATTCATCATCGCCCGCTCCCGCCTCCAGCTCCCCCATCCAACACATCATTCCCGCCAGCTCCACGATGCTCGGTGGTATCGTACGCACCAGTCTGCGCACTGATCCGCAAATCCCCCGAGAGCGTGTCGTTTCCTTCTCCCCCATAGAGTGCGTCATGGCCGTCCTGACCGTAGAGTTGGTCATTGTTGGTTCCGCCCGCCAGCACATCGTCGCCGACGCCTCCATAGAGCAGATCGTCGCCCTCACCGCCATCAAGCGAGTCGGCCCCGCCGTCCGCAGGATCTCCACCGACTGCAGAGGGCGTATCCCCAATCAGCGTGTCGCTGCCCTTCCCTCCGATGAGCACGTCGCTGCCGGCCCCGCCGCGAAGCTCGTCCGCATCATCCCCACCATCCAAATAGTCATTGGCGCTGAATCCGTGCCCCTCATCGTCGCCATTGTCGCCCTGAAGATAATCTCGTCCCGCCCCGCCGAGGAGCACATCCTCGCCGACGTTGCCGATTAAGGTGTCATCTCCCTCGCCACCATCCAAGAAATCATCGTACGACCCGGTCCATACTTGTCCGACTTGCAATTGCACATCATCGCCCTCGAGATAGTCGTGACCAGCCCCACCGACCAAGTGGTCGGCCCCTCCTTGGCCGAACAGAACATCGTTGCCCTCCCCGCCATCCAATACGTCATCACCACCTTGCGCATCGGCAAACTCGCCGGACCCGTACAACCGATCCCCTTCGATCCCGCCGAACAGTTGATCGTTGCCATCCCCTCCACTCAGGTCGTCACTGCCTTCCTCTCCGTAGATTGTGTCGTTGCCCTGATGGCCGATCACCACGTCCTCGCCCGCCAGCGCATGGATCACATCGTTCGACAACCCGTCACTGCGATACACATCCCCCAGGGCGGTAAAGATGGGGCTGGTGCTCTGATCTGGATTGATCCGGAAAAACTGCGTCCGGGCGGGAAGCCCATTGTCATACGTAATGGTGTCAACTTCAAAGAGGCGAATGCCGAATCGCCCGCTTTGATAGTCCGTGATCGTCAGCGGCCCCGATCCGGTCACGACCAGATTGTTGCCTTGTTTGGTGAAGGTAATCGTGCCATCCGCGCTCTGAAAGGTATTGGCCGAATCGGTCTCTCGCCGCAGAGCCCCCACTAAAACCTGCCCATCGAACTCCACCACACCCCTGCCATCGGAATCCTCAATCGTGTCGGCGCCGTCAATCGCGCGGATGATGTAGGTATCGAGTCCGGCCCCGCCGCGCAGGATGTCGTTATCCAGACCACCATCCAACACATCGTTGTCCGTCCCGCCTTCCAGAATGTCGTTTCCTGCTCCACCAACCAGCGTATCGAAACCTACCCCTCCGTCGAGGGTGTCATTGTCTGTACCTCCAAGCAATACATCATTGCCACCCAAACCATTCAGCGTATCCCGGTCTGCATTGCCAACCAGCAAATCACGCTGACTGCCACCGGTCATCGTATCAGCACCACTTCCGCCCAACATAAACGCTCCACGGTTGTGGGTATCGGTCGCATTCATCCCACCAGCTCCCGCCTGCACATACCAGTCCCGCAATCCAGGCAGCAACGATTCAATCCGATCCCGATCGCTGGCGGTAAAAGTGTTGGCGAGATAGTTATGGAAATAGAGGTTGTACCCCTTGGTAGCAGTGAGGGTGGCCCCAACATCCGCCAAATCGAATCGAATGCCACCGCTGCCTGTGCCCTCCGTCGCTAAGTTGGTAAAGAGTTCTTTCGTCGCCGTGGTCGCAGTGGCCGTGTCTTCGTAATACATCTGCATCGCAAAAGCGATGAGGGTCTGACTGACCAGCTTCACCGAGGCGAAGGCATCATCCGCCATCGTCAGGCCACCATCTTGCGCCAGCTTCCATTCTGCACGAGCCGTTCAAGAAAGTTGCGGTTGTCAGCGTCAGTGGTCGGATGCGCGTACAAGTTGTCGTCAAAGATCATCTCCACCAGCTTCGTGAGCTTGAACGTGGCATCGTTCAACGCCTGTCCAGACTGCGCGGTCTGTATACTCTGGAGGAACGCCGTCAGCAAAGCCACCGAGTGCAGATCATCCCCCGAGACACCAGGGGCATTGGTGGGAATGGATGGTGACTGGCCGATACGATCGAGGATGTTATAGGGTACGCTGGACAAGAATTCACCTTGCACATTGATGCTCGTCACCAAGCTGGTGTTGGGGATCTCCCCCAGGGGGAGGGCAGCGCGTACATTGAGAAAGTCAGTCAACCCTTGCAGCGCTGTTTCACTATAGCCCTCAGAAAGTAAGTAGGTCTTGAGATTCACCGCCACATCCGGCGAGATAAGACTGGCCTCCGCCGAATTGGCAAACGGGGCTTGGTCAAACGTGACTGCCTGCTTGCCGAAGAACACCCCCATGAGTGCCGCCAAGCCGCCGCCCAAGCTGTGGCCGGTAAAGGTGATGATGGCGCCAGGATTCTCGGCTTGGACCTGTAGGTAGTACTCCGCCGCTTGTATAAGCTGGGCTGAGCCCAGACCGGTGGCAAGGCCGATATCCGCTGCAATGTCGCCTGTAACATCGCTAGGATTCGTGCCGGCATAGGAGATGACGATTTCGCTGCCACGCTGGAATGAGATGGCTTCGAAGCCCACAGTGGTTGGAAAAGTTGGTGTTGTTGGGTCGGGAACGGGAAAGAATGGCGTCCATCCCTGTGGAACAGGAATCCAGTTAGTTTCATCGCGTGTTGTACGGTATGCGTGACCAGCCATCAGTGCATATTCGATTGCAGTAGGCATTCTTACTCTCCAGAAAAGTGTTTTACCTGTTCAATTTTATTCATTTTTTCCGCCTATTCTATTTCGGCGGCGTACTTGGATAAATTGGAGTAGGAGCCTTGGGCCCACTTGAATATTGCGGACATCGTTCCTCCTTCACCGGCTCCCGTAAGATGGTTTTGTGGTCAGGGTTCACCGTTTGACGGTTCACTTCTTTGATCTTTTCTGACGAAACAACACCCTGTCTCACTAGGTCCGCTCCCTTACGCCCTATGGTGCTGAGCGCCACATTGATCGTGGTGAATTCATGCGGAAAGGCTTCCAGTGGAATGCGCTGCCAGGTCGTACCGTCGTATGTGAAGAACACATAGGGCGGATTCGGTCGCCCCCACTTGTTGTACGACAGGCACAGGTTGGGCTCGGTGACAAGATAGGGCGTGCCATTCAATACGTGCACGGCCAGCAAGTGGAAATTGGTGCGGCCGAGGTCTTCCCCATAGTCGCTGGTCCACCTAATGGCCTTGTCGGTGTTCGGCAGCGTGAAGGTCACGGTATGTTCTTTGATCGGTGCCGGTTGTCCGATTTCGTGACGCCCCCCGTATGTTTGCGACCGAGTGATCACCATCTTGCGGCCGTCATGGAGCAGCACTTCTTCTTGCCAACTGTGACCGCCCACGCCGAGGAATCCTGCGCAGGAACTTGTGCTGATCCCCATGGTCAGGACCAGGCAGATCATCAGAGCCTGCTGCCACCACACCTGTCTTTTCCTTATGCCGCGCTCCTTCATGATTTCACCTTCGGCTGTTTTCCGGCTTGCAAGCCCACCAACATCTGCTGAACTTGTTGATGTAATCGCGCCAGAGCCCCGACATCCATCGCCACGCGGGTGACCAGGCGACCGTCTAATCCCTTCGGTGCCGGCTGGCCGTCTTTCGCCGTTTTTGCGATCGCAGCCAACAGTGCCGGCTCAATGAAGCCAAAATCGAGATAGGCGATCCCCTGCGCGATCCCGACATTCGTGTAGTTCGCCGCGCGTGGGTGCGCGGAGGAGTCGGAGGGTTTCAATCGGACATTCAACGCAATGGTGGCGTCGTTGGATTCGCTCATAAACTCACACTCCTTGACTGTGAATGAAGGATCGGGAGAATGACAACCGCATGGGAGCCCCCCTATGCATGTGGGTTCCTAACGAGTTGGTGCGTGAGTCTAAGAATCCGTCGGGTGGCTGTCAAGAACCTCTTCGCCCCGGTGCCGGCTTCCAAAACCGGCCTGAGGGAATCTGCCAGAACGTGCCTAGGGATTGTCACTAGCCGAAAGAGGGGGATAGAAGAAAACCGAATGTGGGTTCGCAAACACCGCTCCCGTGGCCCGCCGCAAGCCGAGGGCCACGCACATACCTGCCCGGAATGGACCTCACCGGCAATGCCACCAGCGTCGCGCGCTGAATAGACTCCCGACCCCTTTATGCTTTCAACTTGGGGCTGGCGGGTCTGCAAGGCGGTTCATCCCCACTCGCGCGGGGAACACACTCTCATGACGAAGGCGGTCTGCCACTTCATCGGTTCATCCCCACTCGCGCAGGGAACACCATCAGCCCTTGTCCGGCTTGGCTGAACAGGTCGGTTCATCCCCACTCGCGCGGGGAACACGGAGCGTGGGCTGTCCCTACAGGACGCCTACCCGGTTCATCCCCACTCGCGCGGGGAACACATTGCCTTGGCCCTTTCTCTGCCTAAAACCACCGGTTCATCCCCACTCGCGCGGGGAACACGACTTCGGATACGTCCTTGCCCTGCTCCTCTGCGGTTCATCCCCACTCGCGCGGGGAACACCACATAGCGCACGAGCTTTTTCAGGCCGATCGCGGTTCATCCCCACTCGCGCGGGGAACACATTCTCGTGGCGGCTCCCTGGGCCCCCTGTGTCGGTTCATCCCCACTCGCGCGGGGAACACTTCTTCATATAACTAACGAGCAGGCCATAGCACGGTTCATCCCCACTCGCGCGGGGAACACCATATGCTGCACCCATAATTCCTCGTTCATGGCGGTTCATCCCCACTCGCGCGGGGAACACCACATAGCGCACGAGCTTTTTCAGGCCGATCGCGGTTCATCCCCACTCGCGCGGGGAACACATTCTCGTGGCGGCTCCCTGGGCCCCCTTCAGAGAAATCCATTGCCCTTAAAATCCACCAAAAGATTCCGAGTCAGAACACCCATCACGGGGATTGTGGTTTTCGACTCGGTGTCTCGCTCTCAGGCAAAAAACTGACCAGCTTTGCACCGTCTATTTCTACGGGAATTCGCCGGTTTGTTCCCAACGTGACGAAGTCGAATCCCGCCTCATTATTTGTGCGCCAGGCCATGACGGCATTCCCTTCTCCGATTCCGGCTTCAACCTGGCTCCATATATGATCCCGTACTTTCACAGAATAGTTGCCGACATAGACGCCGGCCCGGATCTCCAACAGCCAGACTGCAAGCCGCCCACGAAGCCGGGGGGGCGCATTTTCAAGCACGATGACCAGCATCGCCGAGATTCTCCTCATTAGGAATGGCCGGAGACACCTGCTCTTCGAACGGAGCAGGCCGTGGAATTTCTCCTGCCGCTAACATTTCCTCGATGCCAGGAATAATGCGCTCCAAGAGCTTGGTCTCGCGGAAACTGTCGCGACAGGCCAAGCGAACTTGCTGTTCGGCATTCACCGGATTCTTCGCGGCGATGCGAAATGCTAAGGGCA
Organism: Nitrospirota bacterium; assembly: GCA_016222925.1. Classification (GTDB taxonomy): domain Bacteria; phylum Nitrospirota; class Nitrospiria; order Nitrospirales; family Nitrospiraceae; genus Nitrospira_D. The sequence continues at coordinate 29,027 of JACRQB010000018.1, forward strand.
CGACAGTTTCAAATTTGTAGATGTCCGCCACATCGTAGACAAACGACAAAGGCTTTCCCGTGTGAATGAACCCAATCGCCGGGGCATAGCCCGCCGCCAGTACCGCCGCCTCCGTCACACCGTAGAGACAGGCCGTCGCAGCCGACAGACAGCGATTGGCAATGTCGCCCTGATCCCAATCGTCAACGTCATAATTGCGTGCTTTCCATTGCACACCGACCTGCCCCGCAACTCGTTTGTACATCTCCCGGACACGAGCCCCCTCGATACCCCGCAATTGCTCAACAGACCGGCGCTGGGGAGGCTCTTCGCCAAACCGAAGCGCATACATCTTGCGCACAACTTTCAATCGCAATTCATCATCCAATGCCAGCTTGGCTTGATAGAGGAGCCGATCGGCACGCGCCCCGCCGGGCTGCCCGGCTGAGTACAATCGCACACCCGCCTCTCCGATCCAGACCAACAGTGTTCCAACGCGAGCCGCCAATGCACAGGCCGCATGAGACACACGCGTGCCCGGCTCCAGCATCAAACACACCACACCCCCAACAGGGATATGCGTCCGCACTCCGTTCTTATCCACGACCACAAAGGCTCCGTCCAACACATCAAGGTGGCCATACTCAATGTAGAGCACGGAGAGCCGTTCCTTGATCGGGATGGGTTTCAGCAGGGGCAGAATGTCAGCCATACTAGGACTCCAATCCTATTCTCCTCATACTATCGACGCCACGGACAGGAGCCCAAGTCCAAGCGCTTTGCCATGGCCGATGCCCGTCTGTAACACCTTCACAAACGCGGACGCGTCAGTCACTGTCATCACGCCATCGTATAACACCGAGAAGATGCGGATACTGTTTCCGTGATTTTGGCTTCCACTCAGCATTTGTTCTTGAGAGACTCGTACATCAACCCGCTCTTCCTCCGCTTCCGAAAGATCAAAGGAGGTCAGTTGCGGAAGTACAAACCCGTGCAGCGTTCCTTTTCGCTTCATCCACTGCTCTTGTTCGACAAGCTGAAGCAACCCTTGCCGCTTTCCATTTCTGGTGACACACGGATTGGCCCGTAACCGAAACCGAAACCGCTGACCAGCGGTGAGTGCATTAAGCTTCAGACGGCTCTTCAAATCAATGGGAGGATCGGCCTTCGCAAGCCATCCTTTCACGCCAACGCCATCCCAATCAGGGATCGTACGGCTCTGAACGAGGACCCGTGGGCATCCATCGGAACCGGTCTCCGGCTCAAGCCGCCACAGCACTTCTCCTTCCGGGCATTTTTGATCCGGCCGGCTAAACGCGCGACAGAGCGTGGCATGGAGTTGATACGGGTCCGACAAATCGCGGCGGGCTTCACGGCAACGTGGGTCAAGGGAGATTCTATGCAGAAACATGCGTCACCCCCTGAGGAAAGGGAATCCACTCCGAACGGACGAACCGCGCGCCAAATCGCCGTTCGGCAAACGAGGACAACGGCTGGTCCATACGAAGCACGCCTGAACCATCCTCTGACTCCAGAGACATCAGCAGCTTCTCAGGCAAAACTTCCCACGGCCGTTGTGTGGCAATCCATGAAAACCGAGACAGGGCTTCGCGCAACGGCACTTCCTGTATCGCGTTCTTCATCCAGATAGGCTCAGATGGGACATACGATTTCCGTCCTAGAGCCAAAGGCCAGACAGGATCCCGCAGTGCGGCATGTAATCTTTCCAGAAACGCATCGTCTTCGGTCTCGACTCCAACTAAGAATGCTGCATCCGCCAGATAGTCTCGCGTCGTCACAGCTGTCTCATGGATCTTTGACCTGTCCGCAGAAATGATGTGCTGGGCTGTTTGGTAGTCCCGCTTGGGTACCCCAGCCCGATCATGCCGAACCCCCAGGGACAAGTGCGTGAGAGGCTCTAGATCTGACCAATTCTCACGATCAATTCCCATGGCAGCAGCAAGCAAGCCCACAAGACCGGACTTGCTAGGTTCTTTTCCGGTATCGCGCTGATCGAAACGGCTTGTCGTGCCCCACGATTGCATCGGGCCCACCAAGCGAAGCAACAGTGTGGGCATAATTTACTCCTTCACAGCAGCGAGACTATTCTCCAGCAATTCCTTCAAAGTGCTCACCGGGGTTCCAAATCCATCAATCTTGGTATCCGTGAGATTCAACACGAAAGTTTGTCCGTCACCGCCATATACAGCCCTTAGCTTCTTTGCTTTTCCGACAAGCGTCTCTGCCGACACCTTGGTAAGTGATTCATCTTTGCGGACACGAAGAGCTGTTTCAAAGGCATTGGCAAAATTAGAAGGCGCGGTATTGCGACGAACCGACACCGCCACAAATTCTGGTTGGTTGTGCGCCGCAAAGGTATTCTGTTTGCCGGTCGGCTCTGCCATCACAAAGCCTTCTAGAAATGCCTTCAATCCTCTTTCTGAAAGCTCTGCGTCGCCTTGAAGGTTACCTTTTAACTTTTCCCAATCAACCACCGCATAGCGATAAAAACAGGCAGAATTAAATTCCACCGTCCCCATCATATCGGCACCAGCCGTGTCTTCCGGCTTCAGGTCGTCTACAGCAGTGTAGAAGTCGAATTCTCGCTCAACCGCATGGGTTGATATGGCATGCGCCACCTGACATGCGGCGTGTTGATTCTTCTCAGGCATATCGGCAAGCATGCGCCCGAACAGGGCAACATCGACAGCCTTGCCACCGTTGAATACTTTGTCGAGCGCCTTCTTCAGTTCAGGATCAGCGCCTTGAGCAGCTTGCTTCTTAGCTTTTCCGGCCTTCTTCCCCTCTACAGGAGATGCATTGGTTGCACTAATGGACTTCCATTTTTCATGGATGATATCGGCAATGCTGGAGATTTCTCGCTCTCCTAAAAAGATCAGATACTCGCTTTTCCCATCCTCCTTGATGGAGAGTTCCATTGCGGCGAGGGCCTGACGCGTTTTCTCGTCAGCCTCAGCTTCACTGTGTCCTTTCGCGACAAGAGATTTGGTTATTCGCTCGAGGATACGTTTAGTACGTTGGGCCAAATCATCTGAGGCCAGAGCCCCATTCTCGACCAATCCTTTGAAGTGTTGGCGCACCGCCCGCTTAAGACACTGGCTGGAGACGCGTGCACGACGGCTACCGCCAAACCAGGCATCCTTTGGAGCACCAGTGTCATCGCGGTTAAGGTTCGACGGAGCAAAATTTTGCAACGCGTGAATCTCGATCAAGGTCTTCATGCTGGCTGCTCCTCCCGGGTAATGAGTTCTGTTTCCGTTTCATCTTGCAGATTTCTGTAGAAATCTCGTGCCCAGCCGTTCTGAGTTCGCTTCCGATCATCGTTCCAAAATACAAGGCCTGTCAGAAGGGCCTCAAAATCGATGGGATGATCCTTGAGCAGCGCAACTACCTGCCGAAGACGGTGGGGCAACTCATCACTGCTCGAATCGAGCAACGTGATAAATCGGCGCTCTGTGCTGGTCGAACCACTTGCCGCTTGGTAAGCCGCACAGGCCTTTCCAATAGTCATCGGGACTGCCCTACGTCCTTCCCGCCAGTGTGCAGCCCAAAGACCGGCAGCCAGATAGTGCATCTCCCGCTTCCATTCATCGCTCTCATTCCGCACAAAAGGTTCGACATAAGGATACGCGGGCGGGAACGCTCCTGGATCAAATGCAAGGCTACGCCGTAATACTGCCCTCACCTTGGTATCTTTCTGATTAAGGCCTTCCAGCCATTCAATAAATCTCCTCATGCTTCCTCCATCGCCGGTGTAAGTTTCAGAATTTCCTCATCGAGCTCTTTCAGCCTGGCCCGTATAGGCGCTTCGGCTCCCACCAGCGCTCGGATGGACCAGGCATCTCCCATCGAAACCGAGTTGCGATGCTGTTCCCATGCCTCTTTGAGAGCAGCCCGGACTGAGATGAGCCACTGGCAACGGATGTCCTCAGAGTTACGATCGAGAGTGTATTCGCGTAAGATCTCGTGAAAATCCGATTCAAGAATAGACCAGTACCAGGAATTTGCTGTCATCTGCTTTACGAACTTCTTGACGTCGTTCTTGTCAGGTTCTCGGTCCCCTCGCCCTAGAATATCTCGTGCGTACGACCGACAGGCTAACCAGAGAGATCTTTGTGCATCTTCTGCCTCACTAAGAAGTTGCCGGATTTCCGTTCGGATGAATCGGTCTCCACCTAACGCCTCAGGCAGTATAAACCGCTCCATGCGCCAGTACTCGATCTTTGCCTTGTTGTTCGCCTGGCCGAGAACCATCATCGATCGCGGGAAACGTTTCGGGTTTAATCGAGATATCGCAATAGCATGCTCTATAACCAGAGGTCCTAAATGCGACGTGTCTGGCAGCAACGAATCAAAATCCCTCCATAGACCCCGGTCTCGAAATTGGATCGGCAACTTCCCATTCTTGTCGTCAATCCTGTAACCCAGCATAGGATCTATCTGGCTCTTAGAAGAATCTCCAACTCCAGAGGCAAAACCAAGCTTATCGACCCAACCCAGATCATTCTTCATCAAGATAATAGATCGAGTTCGCCAGGTGTACCGGTCGGCAAAGCCATTTGCAGAGCGCTTTATTGACTCCTTCAGCTTCTTCACCGATTCTGGCTCTCTCTCCCACAGAGGAAGATCGCTAGCGGCAACTTCTCGGTTCTCGGGAATGAGAGAAAACAGAAGGGTATCCTGAAGATCACTTCCGAGCGGTAGAACCATTGCAGCCGTAGCTGAAGGTGCTGTGCCAGTGTGAGAGAGTTCACTTTTCCCACAGCTTACGGAAAATGTTTGGCTGGCCAGAATCCAACGTGCTGCCGCAGCTTCTGAAATGGCGCCAGGGGCCCCTACATCCACATGATCGAACAAAACCTTAGCATTGTCGGCATTATGCTCGGCCGCAAGCACTGTCCAGGATCTCCATATGTTCGGTTCAAATGTCGGAACCTGCCCAAACGGATATTTCTCATCAAACAGCCAGAATCGCCCCCGCCATTTCTCCAGATACACTGTGACTTTATTGCCAGGAATACCTTCCTTGAACAGCTTCTTGGCCTGATCGATGTCAGTTGGCCCCTCCAGTGCACGGTACAGAACGGCGAGTAGAAAGCGGTGCAGGGCCGCCACGACCAATGGCGAGGGATCTTCGATGGCCGCGATCTCCTTGGCTTGAAGCAGTGTGTCTTGGATGCCCAGATCACCTCGACTTCCGTCGAGAAATCGAACCGGAATCCACTTTTCCTCAATCAGGTTAAATCGGCTCATTCAGCCTCCTTCGCTTCATACACCACCCCTAGGTCCTCATCGAGTCGTACGGTCACATCTTCCTCCCAACATCCATCCGCAGTCAGTGCTAGCGGGAAACAGTTGCGCAGGAGCGGCGACTGTTTCCAGCCTTCGGGCACATCCAACGCCTTCAGTTTATTGACCACTGGCTTACGAGAAAGACTAACGCCCCGACGAAACCACGCCTTCGACTGTGCAAAGTCCGGCGTCTTTTTAGAATCGAATGCATCTTCAACCCATAATGGGATCGCGACGACCGACTCCTCACCAAGCCTGGTCTGAGCCATGAGGGTTCGATGAACGCCTGGTTCATCCTCATCGTAGAGCACGAATCTCGCCGGATCGTTCCACGAAGCGTCATCGGGCAAGCCTATGATTGCCTGATTCGCCTGCCCTGTATGAGCGATGATCTTCCCATCACTGGTCATCAAGGCTTTGTCCAATCGCTCCTGCGCTGACTCAGGCACACCGACCTGCTCCTCGTACACCGCTTGCACGAGAGCATCGATCTCGTCCGGAAGCGTGACTTGCTGCTTGCCTCGCAATAGGTTCCACGTACGCAACAGGATGTCCTCACGATAGACCGAGCCCCACCAGAGAGGCTTTCCAAACGAGGGAGGCACATCGCCAGCAAGACCCGCGACCAGAAGCAGCGGTTCAGAAATGGGCCTAGACGCTCGTGCATGTCTCCACAAACGCCCGGCACGTTGAAGGGTGAGATCGATGGGCGCAAGATCAGTCGCAATCACATCGAAATCCAAATCAAGGCTCTGTTCTGCTACTTGAGTGGCAATAAGAATTTTCCGTCCGATCCGGGTGTTCTCCTTCCCAAAAGACTCTAACGCCTGCTCCTCCCGTTTTTGTCGTCTGTCTGCTGGAAAACGAGCGTGAAAAAGAAACACTTCAGTTCCATCTTTCAGGCGCTTACCGACGCGTTGCCCATCGCGCTCCAGGAGCTCGCCCTCGGAAAACAGTCTGTATAAGTCCTGGGCCCGCTGTACCGTATTGAGCAACGCCAAGCCCATTCCCCCCTGAGCAAGACGTGCCTCTAAGGCTGCCCGCATATCAGATAAGTCTGTAGTAAGAGCTTGCAATAGCACTGTCAGGCGACGAGCCGGATCAGCCTGAAAATGTTTCTGGTGTACCTTCTCACCATGTTGAAAGACAGATAGGCGCGGATATTCTACCTCTTGCTCGGGCAATGTGTTGGTTACGACCGTAGCCAACTTACGCCGAATCGACGGAGGCAGGGTCGCAGAGAGAAGGACTGCTGATGATCCAAGTGCAAGAAGCCAGCGCAGCAAGTGAATGAGAAGTGTGCCCGTATAGGTGTCATAGGCATGGATTTCATCGAAGACGACCACCCGATTCGCGAGGCCCCAGAGGCGAACGAAATTATGTCGCACAGGCAGAATAGGGAGCAGGGCTTGATCGACCGTCCCCACTCCGTATTCAGAGAGCAGCGCCCGCTTCTTATGCGTGAACCATTCTCCGGCTCGAACCTCGCCGCCAGCTCTAGAATCGTAAATGTTGGAAATGTGCAGATTCTGAAATGTATCGTTCAGTACCGCACCGCCATGTACCAGTTGTAGATCGAGCCTCCGATTTGCCCCCTGATTGCTCAGGAATTTCAGGGTTCGGTCGAACATGGCGTTGCCTGTCGCCTTGGTCGGCAATGCGATATACAAGCCGCGATGCCCGAACCTTCGCTGAAGTTCCAAATGGGCAAAGAAGGCTGCCTCCGTCTTGCCCTCGCCCATGGGAGCTTCCAGCAGCAGAATAGCGGGGCCGTTCAACTCAGCAAGAGCTTCGGCAACGGTCTGCTGCAATGGGCGCGGAGCAAAGCCAAACACATCCGCAAATGACTTTGATTCTGTAACGAGCGGCGTTCTGAATTCCCACCCGATTGCATTTAGCGCTTGTTCGGCACGAGTTCTTCGCGCTTCAAACCACGATTTCAAATCGCCACACTGTGCGGGACTCCCAAACGTAAACCACTCCTCATTCGAGCCGATCCAATCAGCAAAACTCGTCAGACCCGACAGCAACATGAAATCGGGGCCGGAAAGATTCTCTTTTGTGGGAGTGATAGTCGGCTCAAGAACCTCCATGAGCGCTTCTGTAAGGCCACGGCGCACGTCACTCCAATCAGGTTTTCCGATAGCTCGCCAGTCGCCCATTAGCTGGTCAAGAACGCTTGGAGCAGCTCGCTCTCCATGGTGACACCCCACCGCATCTGCTACCGATTCTGCCAATTCCTCTGGCCATCCCTGTTCCGGCAGCCAAGCTGACAATTCAATCTGGCTAACAAAGGCGTGATTGATGTCGGTGTTTGGACTTTTCCCTGTTTCCAAGCTGGATAAATTCTTCCACTTGCATTGGAACCCCGGACAAGCCTTCCCCAGGTCATGACAAGCCACCAAAAACAACAGCCACGGTCTTGCCTGCTCCCAGTCCAACCCAAAAATTGCTGCCATCCTTGCGCGAGTGGATTCCGGTTCGCGAGCCAGAATAGCCTCTGCACTGACCGCCACATCCAGCATATGAAGGATAAGCGGATGCCATCGTCCGTCATTATCCCGAGAAGTTTTCGCCCAAAGATGTGCTAATGCCTGGTTCATCACTTATTCAAAGGAATCTGGTTTTGGCTATCCACCGCACGCAAATGGTCTTCAAGCTCATGAATGGCGAACGAACCGTCTCCGTTCCGCCGCACATGGGCCAGAGCGGGCTTGCGACATTCTTCTACAACGCGGTTCATCATTTCCCGTTTCCTCGACTCCTTTCCCCATCCAGTGGCCCAAATGGCACGCTCCCCCGCCGGCTTTGCCTTTCCATTCGCATCCTGTACAATCGCCTCATGGCGTTCGACCCCGATAATCCGCCGATTTGGCTGCGCAAGCTGCATGTAAGCGCGGCGCAAATCAATCCGACGGACTATCCTGCTTCCGCCGTCGAGGGTATCCTCGCCGTCTGTCGCCTGTCGAATGCCCAATACCGCTGGATGTCGGCTCTACGTGGCGCCGTCGAGAAGGACTCCGATCGCGCACGGACCTTGATGTGGTTGAGTTGGCCCATCGCGCCCTGTCCTCTACGGACGCTCCTTACTGTGTGATCGGAGCGTTAGCCCTCGGTGTCTGGGGAACTCCACGCGCCACCTACGATGTGGACTTTCTTATTCTCGCTCACTGCAACGACCCTCAACCGTTCCTTGGTCTCTTGCGCGCAGCGGGATTTTCAATCAACGAGACATGGCACGATGCCAATCCGATGGCTCGTGAGGTCGTCCTACGACTCGCGCATCCCACCGCCCCTCATTTTCCCGTGGACCTTGTCTTTTCACTCGGGCCGTTTGATCGCGCCGTGCTCGATCGGCGCCAAGCTGTCGATTTTCATGGTTTGACGATCTGGATGAGCTCACCTGAAGACCTCGTGCTGATGAAATTACGAGCGAGCCGACCACGAGACTTTGACGATGTGATCAGCATCGTCAAGAACCCTCGCCTGCATCTTGACCTAGACTACCTCTGGGGCTGGGCGAACCAGCTTGGCCTTCACGGCGAACTGTCCTACGTGCTCCACGCAGCCGACACCGGACGGTAGAGACGTTCGCCTGTCTCGTTTCGGCCCTTACCATGGTTGTGTCCCCCGACTCCTCCCTCCGTCCAACGGCTCGAACGGCACGTCGGAGTCGTACTTGTTGATCGGATTCAACGGATTGTCAGGATGATACTGATTCACCGGATTAAACGGGTTGCTCGGACTGTATTGGTTGATAGGGTTGGCCGGATTGCCGGGATCGTACCGATTGATGGGGTTAAACGGGTTCGTTGGATCATAGGCGTTGACCGGATTCAACGGATTGTCCGGTGCGGATCGGTTGGTGGGAGCAAAGATGTTGTAGCCCCGCTCGTACCTCGGATCAAAACCCATGTCGGCGTCGCTCGTTGTGGTCCACGTCAGAACCAGCATGATCAGCAGCTCCGTCTGTCTCATGGTCGCCTCCTTGCCATCAGTTCATCGCGGCCTAGCATACCGGATGACTGTGACATCGGAGGTCCCTTCTAAAAAGATTCCCTTGCCGCGCATTGTCCTCGACTCAGGGAAGGGTGTCCGACAGCTGGTGCGGTTCTCGCTCTGAGCCGGTCGTGACATCCAAGGTCCCTGCCGGCGTGCCGCCCGCTCACGATCCGGCCAAGCCCGACGTTCCAGGGAGAACGATTGACATCTGCCTCCTCTATGCATACGATACCGGCATATCAAACAGAGGTGATGGATGCGTACGTGACCTCCGCCAAAACTAAGACGGATGCCATCCATCAGGCGGCATCGGAATTGATTCGGAGAAAAAAACTGGATGAACTCAAGTCCTTGAGCGGCAAGATCCATCTCGACCTGGATTGGAAAACGCTGGAACAGACCGAGATCCGCCATCAAGCCTCCTTGAAACGCCGCCGTCATGGTCATCGCTGATACCTCCGTCTGGATTCCATTCTTTAATCGTCCGGATTCGCCTGAAAAAGCCGCCCTCGACTTGCTCATTGACGCCAACGAGGTCGCCCTGGTCGGGGTGGTGCTGGCTGAATTGCTCCAGGGTTGCCGCGCCTCATCGGAACGGGAGACCCTTTCCGAGGCCTTGCGGGCCTTGCCCTACTATGAAGTGACTCAATCCACTTGGTCACAGACGGGTGACCTTTCGGCACAGCTGCTTCGTAGAGGCGTGACCTTGCCGCTGTCGGATCTGATCATCGCCGCGTTGGCGATCGAACACCACTGCCAGGTGTACAGCCTGGATACCCACTTCAAAAAGATTCCGGGTATGCGTCTGTATCTGCCCGCATCACGCCGATCGTTCTCATAGTGTTGAGCCGGAGTTCCTTCGTAGAATAGAGTCGGCCTCTTCCACAACAGCCACTCGAAGACCGTTGGGGCGGACGACCCGCACCCCACTTCCAAAACTGAGAATCCAGCCGACGAGTTCGCGGCTGTCGGCGATGGTGATAGTCATCCGCAACTTGCCGCCAGGCACCCGTGTAAGTTGTTGACTCGGATGCCAGATACGGTCCTTGACCCACGCCGTGGTCTCTTTGTCGAACAGCAGTTCGACCTCGATGCGCGGCCCCCGCATCACCGTGAGCGAGTCCTCGACGAATAAGGCAGATCGGTCGGCGTGACGGACTTGATGCGCTCAACGGCAAACATGCGCGGCTCGTTACGCAGGTGGCAATAGCCGATCAAGTACAGCCCGCCGGAGGCATACCAGAGCCGGTAGGGATCAACCTCACGCCGGGTCACGCGCCCACGCGCGGCAGAATCGTAGCGCATCTGGATACGTTTCTTTTCGGCAATGGCATGGGTGACACGCTCGACGATGTCCCGGTGATGTTTGTAGCGTTTGTGGGGGCCGAGCCCGACTGAAAACGTACCTTCAAGCTGCTGGACCAGCACAAGTCCTTCAGGCGGCAATGCCGCCGAGGCTTTTGTCAGGGCCGATTGCAACGAAGCATGGAGGGCAGTCCCTTCAAGCGGGGCGATGAGCCGGCGGCTCAGGGTGAGGGCCATGAGTTCGGTGGGCGATAATCTGAGCGCCGGAGCCTGCCGCGCCCCCTCCAACAGTTTCCATCGCGTGCGGCCGTCGATCCGCTCGGTCAATAAGGGATAGCCGGCTGATTCGATCGCCTCGAGGTCGCGGCGCAAGGTGCGGGGATGGCGAACAGCGGAAGGATCGAGCCCGTCGGCCAGCTGCTCCAGCGTGAGCCCATGCCGTGACGATTCCAGTTTCTTGAGCACGATGAGCTGCCGAATGGCTTGGTCATTGCGCGGCATTGCTTATCCTGAAATCCGGCAAGAGGAAGCCAGATCGGGAAAACACCCGTTGCGTGAATCGGAAAAGAAGAACGATATCGAGAGAGATTCCTGTAGCGACGTGTGGCATCTATGGAATAGCGCCATGGAGGGCCCTGTTCGTTCGCTGCAGGCTAACAACTCTAGGGGGAGGCTTGTACGCTGATTAGCTGCCCCAGGCAACCCCCTCCTTCGCATCAGTTAGAGGGGTCGCCTATTAGGCCGGATCAATCCTGCGGGAACGCGTGTGAAGGAGGGGGTTGTTTTTTCTATTTCACGCGTACAAAATATCGCCGCGTTGTCAGTGCGGACCTAATCGTCAACCACCATAAGAGAGAGGGGCATAACCGTGAGTCTGCGAAATCTTCTACGGCTTGTTCTTGCAATCGGGGTCTGCGGTACCGCCGGCCCAGTCTGGGCGTATGATCCAAGTCCGAATATCGGTGGCGACCTGAGCGCGTGTGACCAGGTCATCTTTTCTACGTTCACACCGCCTCCCTTCTCCGCAGAGAAGAATAATGTCACCGTGGCCCCGAAATCTGATTTTTCATTCCTTGCCTCCAAGGCAACGACTTCCGCAAGCATCATGGTGAAGATCAAGGAAGAAAAAGTTCCGATCACCGTCACCTCAGTCGGGTACGGGTTCCAGGTCAAGGGGAAACTGCCCCCCAGCATCAAAGGCAGCTACATCCGACTCGATATTTTCGCCAAAGGGCCCGGCGACTGCGACAAAACTGATGGGTGGCTGCTCAAGGTAGGGAACTGACCGTTGCCACAACGATGTGGGCGGGACTCCCCTGCCCATGTCGTTGTCCCGACATTCGCCGACTTTCTCCTCACGGCTCTGCTTCTTCCACAGACTCGATCGACTCTTGCAACGCCGCCACAAAGGCCTCCGGCTGAGCGAGGGCATACTCCGTCAATTGGAATTCACTCACCAGTACGCCATCTTGATCGACCAGGAGTAACCGATAGCCCGTTTTCACAGTAGATCCTCCACTCTCGCTGTAGCAGGCTGCGGAAAAACTCGGCTGATGCCCACAATATAACTGAAACTTGCTGTAGGGTGCTTACGCCAGAATTACTTCAGGATGCTCAAAAAGACTGTCCAGCAAGGCCGCAGCGAGCGAAGAGGCGAGACGTACGCTTCGGTACGTTGAGCCTCTGAGGGATGTGAGAACGACTCTGGGAGACTTTTTCAGCATCCTGGTAGACGATGAGCACTGACGGGCCGCACGGACGGAGCAGGATCGTGGGTGGTTAGAAGGGGAAACGGATGCCCAGCTGGACCTCGTTTGGGATGAGGTGCGGTCCTAACAGGCTTCTCAGTCCGGCATTAGTGGAGCCGAAAGAAGACGCGAAGGATGGCGACGCATGCAGTGAACGATCAAACTCCGTGAGATAGCCGCCCCCAAACCCTGCACCGATATAGGGCATCAGCTTCGCTCCTCCCACCACAATCTGTTTCGACAGGCTCGGA
>JACRQB010000233.1 GCA_016222925.1 Nitrospirota bacterium
CGTTTCTGCTTGGCGATCGTAGGCGCAACTCCGATGAGTTCCGGGGCGACCGGTGTTCCCACCACCCCGCAAGAAATCAGAAGCCCTGCCGATGCGATCACGACGAATGCTCTCATGACAGTAACCGCTCAAGTTCTTTGAGCCGCTGCTCAACTCGCCTTCGGGCGGTCCCGCCGATTTGTCCCTTATGGTCGATTGCCGCTACGGTCGTCAGCCAAGAAAATACTGTCTTATCGATCCGTTCACAAAATGCTTGTAACTCTTTCAGTGAAAAATCCGTGACGTCACGTCCGCCATCAAGCGCAGCCCGCACGATTCGTCCGGTGATCCCGTGGGCTTCGCGAAAAGGCACGCCCCTCATGACCAAGTAGTCGGCCAGTTCCGTCGCGAGGAGTCCACCCCCTTGCAACGCTCGCGTGAGAGCCTCTCCGTTGACTTTCAGTCGGCGCATCAATTCCGTCATCACTTGGAGCGAGGCCGCCACGGTATCAAGGGCGTCAAAGAGCGCCGGTTTGTCTTCTTGCAAATCTCGATTGTAACTTAACGGCAGAGCCTTGAGCAGGGTCAGCAGATTGACGAGGTGGCCGTATACGCGTCCGGTTTTTCCTCGGACCAACTCAGGGACGTCCGGGTTCTTCTTCTGCGGCATCATGCTGCTTCCTGTGCAGAAGGCGTCCGGCAGATCGACGAACTGAAACTCCTGCGAGGCCCACACAATCAATTCTTCGCTGAGCCGAGACAAATGCATCATCACAATCGAGAGGGCGGAAGCCACTTCGATCATGAAATCGCGGTCAGAAACCGCATCCATGCTGTTCTGGGTGACGGCAGGGAAGTCCAGCAGTTCCGCCGTGTATTGCCGGTTTACCGGATAGTTCGTGCCCGCCAAGGCGCCGGACCCCAGCGGCATGACATTGAGCCGGCTTCTCGCATCACGGATTCGGCCCTTGTCTCGTTCGAGCATCTCCACGTAGGCCAATAGGTGATGCGCAAAGAGAACTGGCTGGGCGCGTTGTAAGTGGGTATATCCGGGCATCATGCGGGTGCGGTTCGCAGCAGCCTGTGCCACCAGTACGCGTTGCAACTCAGTCAATTGTCCCTGCAGCTCATCCAGTTGTGCGCGCAGATACAGCCGAATATCCAATGCCACTTGGTCATTCCGGCTGCGCCCCGTGTGTAACTTGCCTCCCAGCGGACCAATCATCTCGGTCAATCGACGTTCGATCGCCATGTGAATATCTTCGTCCTGAGGCGAAAAGACGAATTGTCCACGATCCAGCTCTCGTTTGACCGATTCCAACCCGCGGACGATGGCGCGCGTTTCCACCCGCGTGAGGACCCGGGCCTTCTCGAGGGTTTTACAATGGGCGATGCTCCCGGCGATGTCCTCGCCATAGAGTCGACTATCGACCGTCACCGACCTGGTAAACGCTTCGACCAATCGATCGGTCTTCTCTCGAAACCGGCCGGCCCAGGCTTTCCCTCCGCCGCTGGCTGACGTCGGATCGTTGCGACGCTTGGCCATCAGGACGAAGCTTTCCGTTTCTGCGCGCGAATCTTCAGTCGCAGGGCATTCAACCGTATGAAGCCTTCCGCGTCTTTCTGGTCATACACGTCATCTTCCTCGAAGGTGGCGATGTCGAGGCGATAGAGTGACCGTTTCGATTTGCGCCCAGCCAAGGTGCAGCTTCCCTTATAGAGTTTGACCCGTGCGACGCCGCTGACGTCCTTCTGCGCCTCATCGATCGCCGTCTGTATCATTTCGCGCTCAGGGCTGAACCAATATCCGTTGTAGATCAGGTCCGCAAATCGTGGGATCAAGCTGTCGCGGAAGTGGAGGACTTCGCGGTCCATCGTCAGGGATTCGATCCCTCGATGTGCCACATGCAGAATCGTGCCCCCGGGCGTTTCATACACGCCGCGCGACTTCATCCCGACGTAGCGGTTTTCCACTAAATCGACTCGGCCGATCCCGTGTGCCCCACCCAATTTATTGAGATGCGCGAGCAAGGCCGCAGGGCTCATTTTCCTGCCATCGACCCCGACGGGATTGCCGGCTTGATACTCGATCTCAACTTCCAATGCCTTGTTCGGGGCCTTCTCCGGCGAAACAGTCAGTTGGAATATTTCATCCGGTGGTGATTTCCACGGGTCCTCAAGAATGCCGCCTTCATAGCTGATATGAAACAGATTTGGGTCCGTGCTGTAGGGCTTGGCTTTGGTCGCGGTCACGGGAATGCCGTGGCGATCGGCATATTCGATCAATTCACGCCGGGAGCGCATGGTCCATTCACGCCAGGGCGCAATGATCTTGAGATTCGGCGCGAGGGCCATATACGTCAGCTCGAAACGCACCTGGTCATTGCCCTTCCCCGTGGCGCCGTGCGACACCGCTTCAGCGCCTTCTTTGAGGGCGATTTCAGCCTGCCGACGAGCGATCAGTGGGCGAGCGATCGAGGTCCCAAGAAGGTAGCAGCCCTCATACATCGCATTCCCGCGCAACATTGGGAACACATAGTCCTTCACGAAGGTCTCCCGAAGATCCTCCACATAGACCTTCTTGACGCCGAGCGCCTGAGCCTTGGCTTTGACGGCTTTTAGATCTTCCCCTTGGCCAAGGTCGGCGCAAAAGGCGATGATCTCGGCTTGATAGGTTTCCTGCAGCCACTTGAGGATGACGGATGTATCCAGTCCGCCGGAATAGGCCAGGACGATTTTCTTGATCGATGTTGGTTTCATGGTGGATCCTACCCGGTATGTTTCTTCTGGTTGAGCAGTTGAGTCAAGATTGCCTTCTGCATGTGCAGGCGATTTTCCGCTTGATCGATGACAACGGACTGTGGGCCATCCAGTACATCCGCCGTAATCTCTTCTCCGCGATGAGCCGGCAAACAATGCATGACGATGGCGTCGGGTTTCGCCCGTTGCAGCAGCCGTTTGTTCAGCTGGTAGGGGGCGAGCGTCCGTAATCGGCGTGCCTGTTCCCGCTCGCGGCCCATGCTGATCCATACGTCGGTATACACCACATCCGCTTCTTTCACGGCGACCAGGGGATTCTCCAGCACCTCGATGGACGCGCCGGTGGTGTGTCCGTCCATTCTCGCACGATCGATCACCCGCTGATCCGGCTGATAGCCGGACGGGCATCCGATCACGACGCGCATGCCCACCTTCGCCCCTGCTTCGATGAGCGAGTTGGCCACGTTGTTTCCATCGCCGATATAGGCCAGGCTGAGTCCCTTGAGTCGGCCCTTGATCTCTTGAATTGTCATCAAGTCGGACAAGGCCTGACAAGGATGGCTATGATCGGTCAGCCCGTTAATCACCGGCATCGCGGCTTCTGTCGCCCACTCTTCGACGATTGCATGGTCATAGGTACGGATCACGATTCCGTCCAGGTAACGGGACAAGACGCGTGCTGTGTCTGAGACCGTCTCCCCGCGCGAGAGTTGAATGTCGCTCATGGGAAGGACCATCGCATGGCCGCCGAGCTGGTTCATCCCCGCCTCGAACGACACGCGCGTCCTAGTCGACGGTTTTTGAAACAGCAATCCTAATGTCTTCCCGGGCAGGAGCCGATGCGGAGTGCCTTGACGCTGCTTCTTCTTCAAAGACGTCGCCGAACGCAATAAGTCGAGGACCTGCTGCCGTGACAGCGTCGCGACGTCGAGCAAATCTTTGGCATAGCGCGTGCGGCTGATTCTTTGTCGGGCTGATAGCGCCATCAGTGGTGTGAATCTTTTCCCGCCGTCTGGCGTTGGTTGAACAGGATGTCGAGGAGGTCGATGAGCTTATCCACTTCGAGCTGTGTGATCACCAAGGGCGGTACAAAGCGCAGCACCCGCTCGGTTGCGGCATTGATCAGCACGCCACGGGCGAGTGCATCGGCCACCACCGCTCGGGCATCGGTCTCCAACTCCATGCCTTGCAAGAGACCAAGACCTCGCACATCCTTCACGATTCGATGGCGGTCTTTGCAGTCGGCCAGCCCTTTGGCCAAGTACTCGCCCATGCGCCTGGCTTGATCCAACACCTTTCCTTCGAGCAACACCCGGCAGACGGCCAGCGCTGCGGCACAGGCCAAGGGATTCCCACCGAACGTCGACGCATGAGAGCCTGGCGTAAATGCTGCGGCTACCGATTCTTTCGCCAGACAAGCGCCGATCGGCACTCCTCCGGCGAGACCCTTTGCAAGGGTCATGATATCGGGTTTCACACCGAGTTGCTCATGGGCAAAGAAGGTGCCGGTTCGACCCATGCCCGTTTGAATTTCATCAAAAATGAGCAAGATGTCTTGC
>JACRQB010000234.1 GCA_016222925.1 Nitrospirota bacterium
AACCGGGATCGGAAGACTGGGCCGTTCGTTTCGTTTTTTCTCCCTCGTTCGGCCTTACCGATGTCGATCGGCTTGATCCGCTTCGATCCTTGCTGCAACTCAATCAATGCGCCCTCGGCGAAATACTCATCATCGCCGCACAGCTGCACTTCCATTTCCATGTTGGGCATGTCCATCACTTTCTGGACGAACTCCTCGGGCATGCGCACGTCCGTTTTCCGCTTCTTCGACTCTGCCGCCTCTTGGCGACCAAAGGCTTCCAGTCGATACCGCTTGGTGCGAAGAACAGCGCTCGCGCCGCAGGGATCTTTCTCTGGGTCGGCCCCCACGCGAGTCGCTAAGGACGCTTGCTGAAGGACTTTCTTGACGTCTTCCGGCGAATTAGCCTTTTCCATCGGAATGCGCCCGATCTCCAGCGCTTTGTGCGCCTCGTCGGGCGATAGATTGACCTCAATCGCCCACACGCCACTGTTCCCTGCCGCAAGGACTCCGATCAAGCCCACCAGCGACGCAATCCGTTTGCGAACCGTCATGCCTTCCTTTTATCTCGCCGATATGGCGAGACCCAACGTATTAGGCACAATCAGATGAATGGGGTGCATTGTAGGTGAACCCTCATGCCTTTGCAATTAGGAGACGAACCGATTCCAGTTCGCATATGGTTGACGTCGATACAGGTCCTCGACGTTCACGAGAAGAGGATAACCGGCTGACCGAAGCAGATGCGCCACAAGCTTCAGCGGTAATCCCACCACGGTCGTATAGTCGCCGACGATCCGCTTGCTCGATGTTCGCTTTCATCCAGACTTCCGCCGTGGCCACCTCCACTGATTCAATATGCCGCGCTCGGTCGCATAAGGCGACGGCCGTATGGACCTGATGGGAACGGCCGGCCAGACGCGCCAGCATGGCGCGTGCATCTGCAAGATCGACCGGCTTCCCGAGCAGTTGGCCATCGAGATCGATCACAGTATCGCTGCCGAGTACGAGGGCTTGCGGCCTCATACATGCCACGGATCGTGCTTTTTCGAGTGCAAAGCGTCTGACCTGTTCAATGGGCGACAATCCGACCGTGGGATGCTCATGGAACTCCGACGGGCACACCTCGAAGGAAAGGCCCAGCAGTGCCAGGAGTTCCTGGCGGCGCGGCGAACTCGACGCCAGCACTAGCTGCATCGTGAGACCAGCACGCTCGGTTCTTCGGCTGATTCGGCCTGGGGCAGATCCGTGATGGCTTCCGGCCGATCGCGGAACTCTGCGAGGAGGGCACGGAGCTCTTCGACAGATGAGACCCGCACCATCTGTGCGCGAAGCGAGGCGGCATGTGGAAAGCCTTTACAGTACCAGCCCAGATGTTTACGCATACGATAGAATTGTTTTTCCCCAACCAGCGCCTGGAACTGTTGCGCATGGTCGACCAACAGGGCGAAGCGTTCGTTCAGCGACACCTCGCCGGGATCTCGTCCGAGGTCAGTACTATTCATACCCCGGTCTCGTACGCGGGCCTGCTCTATCGAGCGAAAGAACCACGGCGCACCAAGCACACCCCGCCCGACCAACACTCCATCAACCCCGGTTTCGCGTACTCGTCCCGCGATGTCGTCAAGGCGCTGAATGTCCCCATTCCCCAATAACAATGTTCCGGTTCCCTTTACCAGTGCCACAGCACGGGCAATCGCCGACCAATCCGCCAGACCTCGATACATCTGCTGGAGCGTTCGCCCATGGAGCGAGATCACGGCTGGTTGTTCCCTCAAGAGCTCTTCGACCCATCCCTCAACCGTCACCGAGTCATACCCAATCCGGGTCTTCACGGACAGGGGCAGTTGACGGCGCGGGGTTGGACCAGCTTTACCGCGCCGTTGATTCAGGCGTTCAAACATGGCAATTCGCGCCGGCTTAAAGCCCGCTTGTTCGAACGTCTGTCCGCTCGCCCAATCCTCGATTCCACGCTTGGCTGCCTGCATGATCGTGCGAGCCAGTTCTGGAGTGCGGATCAGCCCGGCGCCTGATCCGGACGACGCCACGCTCTTCGACGGGCACCCCATGTTGATGTCCAGTCCGTCGAAGCCCAGCTCACACACCACCTGTGCCGCCAAGTAAAAAAGCTCCGGGGATTTCCCATAGAGCTGCGCCACGATCGGACGCTCCCTCTCGCTGTACAGAAGCGTCTCCAATTGAATCTCCGGTCCGTGACAGACGTCATGGACATGCGTAAATTCTGTAAAGCTGACATCCGGCTTTCCCTGCTGGGCGATGACAGATCGAAAGCAAGCATCGGTGACACCATCCATTGGAGACAATCCAATGATCGGACGTGGGAGATTCAGCCAAAAGCTCATATCAGCTCTCGTACACTGGAACACCGGGTTCGTTGGCAAAACGGTACGCTCGTCGAAGGTCCTCGGCTTCTCTTTCGGCAATGCTGTGCAACTCTGGCACCACCTCATGGACAAACTCTACAAACCGGTCGACCTTCAGCAGGAAGAAATCGTACGTACCGACGAGAGTCCGTGGCTCACGGAACCAGAATGCCACAAATCCATCGAGCGACACAGCACGCTCTCTAAGCCGACGACAGGATTCTACAAACATGTCCTCTACCTTTCCTCCCCAGTGAAGAATCTCATACGGGAGATAGACGGAACGATAGAGGTCCAACTCTTGGATGTTGGCGGTGTCTTGGCTCCATTCTGCTCCCGCTGGCTCCATTGTTCCCGCCACAACTCGTGCATATCGATCGTAGGCCTCTGTAAGGTTTTGTATGCTCGATGTCGACATCAGCCCTTCCGACAGTGCGCGGGCCTCGCAATCCGGCACGACCTGCTCGCCGTTGCTGAGCCGGCGGAACAGTGCCCTATAGCGCCGGGAAAACTCCGCGAATTCATCCACGATCAAGTCAATCGGTTTCGTATCCACCTCCAGGGCAAGACCCTTCAGGCTGGTGAGCTGTGGATGGCAGAGAATCTGATCGAGCATCTCGAACAAGACGGTCGGAATGGGGGCGGCATGGGCATCGACCCAGGCAGGAAGCGCATCATCGCTTATATCACCCACTAGTCGTGACGCAAGGGCTCGGTGTGATTCATGAATGGCCAGACCCGCCACGTGAATCTCAACCACACGGTCCATGGGAAACTCGTTGAGAAATGTTTCGATAAATCGTGTGAGTGACATGGTCCGATGCGCATCGGAATATCGAAACACCGTCCAGAGATGGCCCACGTCCAAGACCAGCCCACAGGGAGCCTGTTCGCTGACGACCCGAAAAAATCTTGGGATGGACATCGTCCCTGCGACAAAGTATGTGAGGGGCGGCATTTCAAGCAGCACCAACGGTGTGCTCCCATTGAGATTATCAGTTGCTCTGCAGCCTCGGAGATTTCCTGTCTAAACGCCGTCGAATCGGCCATCTCGGGTTGCGTGACCCACAACCCTTCGCCATGATATGTCAGTAGACCGTCGCCGGCCTCTTTCCTGGTGGATGCCAAAGCCATCGATGTCGTACGGAACACTTCAAGGTAGGCAGGCGGCACTTGACGTTCTTGTAGACTTCGCCGCAAGTTAGCAAGGTCCGGAGCATGAATATCGACGGAAAGCCCCAGCCCATGCACCGGAATGGTCCCGAGCCGACGAATGAACTCCCTATGATAAGGCCCACTCGACGCCATCATTTCTCTCTTGCCGACAGTCAAAATGCATTCCTAGTGTATGCCGGAAAACCATTGAATGACAAGGCTTTCAACCTCTCATGGCCCCCATGGACCTTCTGCTATACTTGGCATACATTGCGGCCAGGAGGGGGGCAGATTCGTGAGAAAAAAGGACCTCGCTGAGGAATGGCAGACACGGACGGTCAAGAGCCAAAATCCACGGATCACCAGACCATACTGGTTGCACACATGATGACACCCGGCGTAGTCCAGGTGCCGGGAGACGTCTCGGTCACTGAAGCCGCGTCGCTGTTGGAACGCGAACGCATGCCCTGCCTCTTGGTCAAGGATACCGAGTCTCGTTTCGGACTCATGACACCAACCGACATCGTCAAAAAGGTCGTCGCACAGGGCCTCGAACCGGATGATATCGAGGTCCGCGCCATCATGACACGACCGGTCCAATTTATCGAGTACGATCGCGCGATGGACGAGGCGTCAGCGCTCATGATGTCCACCGGGACACCGATCCTCATCGTCACGAAACAAAATCAACCGGTCGGCGTCCTCACCGCAAGAGACCTGATCCTTTCTCCAAAGCGATGCTCGACAAAGATCTCAGCCACCATCAGTGTCCTGGAGGGAGAGGGCGTGGGAGATGAGCATCAGGTCGCCATCTCGCAGCTCAGTCATGCCGGCGCTTCGGTGGAGTCTCCCTCGCTGTTACTGCCGGGGACCAAAGTCCTATTGAGCTTTTGCCTCTCTGAGATGATGAGTCCTTTGACCATCCGCGGGAATATCTTGAATACCACGCGAATTGAGCCGGTATCTGGCGCCACCGGTTCCCTCATAGCCGCACCTCGGGGTATAGAGATACAGTTCGTCGATCTCTCTCCCGCAGACCAGTCCAGAATCAAAGCCTGGGTGCTGGCCAATCTCCCTAAGTCGTTCGAGTCCTCCTAGACCGCACCAGATCCCGCAATCTTTGACCAACGTCTGATCCATTGGTACAATTTTGTGTCTCACTCAATGGAAAGGGTAGCTATGAATACAACCGGTAAGTCGTCGCAGGGTCGATCCCGCCCCGTTTTGTCGCGAGATGAGATTCTTCATCAGGTCAGCATCCTTCTTGATAGCCCAGAGGATGACCTGCATGCCGCGCTCATGCGAGAGCTCCTGACGGGCATGTTGAAACTCCATGACGCACACTTAGATCTCTTGGATGTGAAAATTGTGAACCGCGCCGTCAAAGAACTGCGTCATGCATTCGGCGTCTTCAACGGCTATCGGAACCGGCAGAAAGTCAGCATTTTTGGCTCGGCTCGCACCCCCTCCACCGATCCCAATTATCAACTCGCCCACCAATTCTCCCAAGCCATCGTCCGGGAAGGGTTCATGGTCATCACCGGTGGGGCAGATGGGATCATGCGTGCCGCTCAAGAGGGTGCCGGACGCGAGAACAGCTTTGGCGTCAACATTATGCTTCCCTTCGAACAAGGTCCGAACTCCACGATCGCCGATGACCCAAAGCTCATTACCTTCAAATACTTTTTCACCCGCAAGTTGATGTTTCAGAAAGAAGCCAACGCCATCGCGCTCTTCCCTGGTGGGTTCGGCACGCATGACGAAGGCTTTGAAATCCTCACGCTCGCCCAGACGGGCAAGAGTGATCCACAACCGATCATCTGTATTCAGGCCCCCGGCTGCGACTATTGGGACGATTGGTCGGCCTTTGTGACGAGGCAACTGTTGAAACGTAAGCTCATCAATGAAGAGGACATGAGTCTCTTCACCATCGTCAATTCCGCAGATGAAGCCGTGAGCCAGATCCTCAGATTCTATCGCCGCTATCATTCCATGCGCTTTGTGGGACGAGAGCTCGTCATGCGACTGAAACAGACCATTACGCCTGAACAACTTGAACAGATTCGGGACCGATTCGCCGAGCTCCTATCGGACGGCAGGTTCGAACTTCGCGGTCCACTCGCGGAGGAATTAGACGAACCGGCCCTGCGTGATCTCCCTCGACTCGTGTTCACTTTTAACCGACGCAGCGCCGGCCGACTTCGCCAATTGATCAGTCACCTGAACGAGTTGTGAGCCATACCGTGCGGGTCGGCATGAACGCGACAGATGTCTTTTAGTCCTGACCTGGGCATGCTATTCTCTCCCAACTCGTATGGGTAACGTATCTTCTGCACCTCCATTCCAGGATTCTCCGGACATTGTCCTCTACCATGCCGACTGCTCCGATGGGTTCGGGGCGGCCTGGGCTCTCTGGAAAAAGTTTCCGAGCGCGAGTTTTTTGCCGGTCAAACACGGCCACCCGTCCCCTCCCGATCTCAAGGATCGCCGTGTCGTGATCGTCGATTTCAGCTACGCTCGACCGATCCTGGAAGCCATGGCCTCCGAGACCAAGGAACTTCTCATTCTGGATCACCATATCACCGCCGAACGGATCTTGGAGGGCTTTTCAAACGCCTACTTCGATCAAACAAAGTCCGGCGCCGTCCTGAGCTGGGAATGGGCCCACGGCACGCCGGCTCCCTGGCTGCTTCAATACATTCAGGACAAGGATTTATGGGCCTGGGCTTTGCCGAACAGTCGAGAAATCAACGCGGCCTTGGCTTCCTACCCCTTTGACTTCAACGTATGGGATCGCTTTACTCAGTCGACGCTCGAGCAGGAAGGCCGAGCCATCTTGCGGTATGAACAGGAACTGGTCGGTAAACTCGCTGCACAGGCCGCTGTGGTTGAATTCCAGGGGATCGTCGTTCCCGCCGTGCAAAGCGCGATACTGACCAGCCAAATTGGCGAACGGCTCTCGCCGAATCATCCCTTTTGCCTGATCTGGCATGACCGCGATGGTCGTCGCTATTTTAGTATGCGTTCCAGTGCCGACGGGACCGATGTTGGGACCATTGCCGCCTCGTTTGGCGGCGGAGGCCACACCCATGCAGCTGGCTTTTCCGTTCCGTTGGAGAAGGATGGGACTCCTCCGATTGATCATAGATTGCCTCGTGTGATCCAAGGTCGTCGCCAAGCGCCATAGCCACAAACCCCTATGATTCCTCTCCACGACGATAATCCCACTCAACGGATTCCCTTCGTCACGATGATCTTCATCGGTATCTGTGCCGCCGTGTTTCTCTATCAAGTAAATCTTCCCCAGGAGGCCGCCGAGCTCTTCGCATTTCAATACGGCGCCATCCCTGCCATTGTCTTTGGCCAGGCTTCGCTTCCTGAGGAAGCCGGTGCGTTCCCGGCATCCCTCACCCTGGTAACCAGCATGTTTCTTCACGGAGGCTGGATGCACCTACTCGGGAACATGCTTTACCTCTGGATTTTCGGCAATAACATTGAAGATGCGATGGGTCATGCGAAGTTCGTCGTCTTCTATCTCCTATCCGGTATCCTGGCCGCTCTGAGCCATGCCTTAACTGACCCTTCCTCCCAAATCCCGATGGTGGGCGCCAGCGGGGCCATCTCGGCTGTGCTCGGTGCCTATCTGCTGTTATTTCCACGCGCTCACGTGCTGGTCTTGCTGCCGGCGATCGGGATGACTCGAGTGCCAGCGGGCATCGTTCTCGGCATGTGGTTTATCACGCAGCTGATCAGTGGGGGCATGAGCATGGGCGCGACAGGAGGGGGCGTCGCCTTTTTCGCTCATATCGGTGGATTCATCACAGGCATGGCACTGATCGGTCTCTTCAAACGGAAGGATATGCGTTTTTTTTCGCCTGGCCGGTCGATGTAGTCTTAATGAGGACGTTCCTCCCTGAACCCACAAGACTGCTCATGCAGCATCCAACATCTCTCTGACCTTCTCGACTAATCCGGACTGGCGGTAGGGATGCCGTAGGACAAACCGCTGATTGATCCGATGGTGCTGAATCGTTTCATCATCGTAGCCCGAGATAAACAGCGTCTTCATCGTTGGATGCTGGCTTAGAAGTCGGCGGGCAAGTTCACGCCCCCCGATTTCACGCATCACTAAGGGACTCACTACGAGATGAACAATCCCCTTATAGTGTTGCGTGAGCATAAGCGCCTCGACCGATGAGGCCGCCTCCAAGACTCGATAGCGATGGCGCTGTAAGATGGACCGTGCCAGCTTCCGCTCGATTTCGCTTTCCTCCACAAGCAGGATCGTTTCATCTCCTTTGGCCAACAGAGCTTTGGGAGTCATCTCGTCCCGTACCTTCTCCGCCGGGGCCGCAGGGAACAGGACTCGGACACCAGTCCCTTGCCCTGGCCGGCTCTCGACGTCTAGAAGGCCGCAGTTTTGTTTAACAATCCTGAAGACCGCAGTGAGACCAAGGCCGATGTTGGTTTCTTTCGTCGAGAACAGCGGTTCGAACATATGGGCCTGAGTATCCAGACTCATGCCGGTTCCGGTATCACTGATTTGAATGAGGATCTGGGAATATGTTGTATTGATCGATAGTTGGGAGGTCCTCAATGGTCTTGATCGAGATGCTATGCCCAACGGAGGCCGACTGACGATTTCGTGCATTGACGACCAATTGAAGAAGAACGGTTTCCAAGCCTTCTCGATCCACCTCGGCGTAGGCCGCCTGCTCATCCACCTGAACAATCAGCTCAATATGGTCAGGTAATAGACTCACGATCATGCTGTGCAGATCGGCAAACACCGCTTGGACGGACCAGATGCGTCCAACGTGCTGGCTCTCACACTCAAGTGCAATGAGCTGAGCCGTGAGCGTGGCAGCCCTTTCACCGACTCTAAAGAGCTCGTCGGCAGAGGACCTGACAGGGTCATTCGACTGCAAACCCGATAACATGACACCGGTCTGTTTTCAAA
>JACRQB010000019.1 GCA_016222925.1 Nitrospirota bacterium
AAAGAAAAGGCAAAAGCGGAAACGGCCACACTCATCGCCGGGCTCGATGGACTCCAAGAGCGTCTGTATGCCAATGCGACTCGATCGCTTCTTATCGTCCTGCAGGGGATGGATACGAGCGGAAAGGATGGGACCATCAAGAGCGTGATGTCCGGCATCAACCCGCAAGGGTGCAAAGTTGCGGCCTTCAAGGCTCCTTCCAATGACGAATTGGCTCGTGATTTTCTGTGGCGCATTCACCGCGAAGTTCCTCCCAAAGGCTACATTGGGATCTTTAACCGATCGCATTATGAGGACGTCCTGATTACACGGGTACACGGATGGGTGTCCGCGAAAGTTGCCAAGTGCCGCTTGGACCAGATCAAAGAATTCGAGGAGCTGCTGACTGAGAACGGCACGACCGTGCTCAAGTTCTTTCTCCATATCTCGAAGGAAGAGCAGAAAAAACGGTTGGAGGCCCGCATCGCTGATCCGGAGAAGCGCTGGAAATGGAGTTCCGGCGATCTTGAGGAGCGTAAGTTGTGGGATGAGTATCAGAAAGCCTTCGAAGAGGTCCTCTCGGCCACGAGTACTGAGCGAACGCCGTGGTATGTCGTGCCGGCGAATCGGAAGTGGTACCGCAATCTCATCGTGGCTGAGCGTGTCGTGGATGCGCTGGAAGAAATGAACCTCAAGACGCCGCCGGCACCGGAGGGGGTCGACTTCACCAAACTCAAAATCGTCTAGAAGGGGGCTAGAGCGACCTTACGATTCGTGGTCAGTCCTGTCTCTCTCAGACGCGAGTGATGTACGGATGGAGGAGGGCGGGAACGTCACCGCGCTCCTCTTTCTTGTTTATGCGGGAATCTCGCATATGAATTGGACCGTCGTGACATGGGGCTGCCGCCTGCTGATCGGGGGAGTACTCCTGGCTTCTGCGTTGGGGAAATCGCTTGATCTCAAAGGATTCGTCGATGTGTTGGTGACCTATCGGCTTTTCCCTGGCTGGCCTCTCTGGCCGGTGACGTTCATGATTATCGGGGTCGAGTGGATACTGGCTGCGTGGATCCTTTCCGGTTGGCAGCTGTCGACCGGTGCGCTCCTTGCGCTGACGTTGAACGGCCTCTATGCCGTGGGGCTCATTGTGACCCTGTTCCGCGGTCTCAATCTTCCGAACTGTGGGTGCTATGGCGTGTTCTTCCCGCAACCTTTGCGGTGGTATTCCCCGCTTGAGGACCTCGTGCTGGTTGGCATCTGCTATGCGTTGCGTATTAGTGCTCAGAAGAGGCATGTGACCCTTGACAAGGTTTCCTAATGGGCGTAGTGAAGAAACTGCGGCCCATCTATCAACCGAAGTTCGAGAGATCGGGTAGACCGCGCGGCTGCCATCCAGGTCTCTCGGTGACTTCATCGCGAGAGGAGGGTGGAAATGGACGACACGACGCCACCTGGCCCATCAGGCCCACCGATTCATGGGTGGGTTTCTCGTCGGTCTTGCTCGCCGATTCTTCGCTGGCTGTGCCAGAGTGGCACGTATGGCCCTCATACATGAGGACCAGAGCCATATAAGCGGAGAAACCTTCGGCAGCAGGAGGAACACAGATACCCGGAAGTGATGAGGTCTTCCCCGACGGGAAATCTTGGACGACTTGTATCGTGTGGGTCTTCTGGGCCGCAACAACTGAGAACATCATATTCCGGCGTCCTAAGCGCCGATCGCGGGCGACCTCCCACCGTAGTGCAAGGTCGCCCGTGCTATTCTGAGGATGTTGCAAAAGCCCTCCAGCGGCGTTCTCGCCTCGCGAAGTCGGCGAAGCGGGATCAAAGACTCAACGTACGGAAGGCGAAGGCAAAGTACCTATCCGCTCGCATGTGATCGAAGCGAGCGGTTCAAGCGAAGCTTGGTATGTACCTCCTCGCCACTTCGCTCGCTGCGGCCTTGCTGGGCAAGCTTTTTCAACATCCTCTGAACTCGACCCTGGTCCCGTTCGTTCTTACGCACATTACTCATAGCATCCCGAAACCGGCTTTCTCAGTAGTCTCATTTCAGAAGCCTTCTTCAACGCGGATGGTTGCGTGGCCTTTCAGACAAGGTCTGGAAAGTCAGAGATAATCCCGTCCACGCCGAGCGTCTTCATCTTGCTGATTTGGGCAGGCTGATTGGCGGTGTAGGCAAACACGATCAGACCTTGGTTGTGTAGAGCATTTACGAGTGGTTCGGTGACGGTATCGAGACGCAAGCCTACGTGGGTGGCATGAAGTTTAGCGGCTGTGGCCCATGGATTGGCAGGCAGCCGCGTAAAGAGGATCATGGTCTGTGCGTTTGGACTCGCTCGTCGGACATGTTGGAGCTCTTCCTGTAGGAATGAGGCATAGATCACAGGTTGAGTGAAGCCGCTGCCACGGACGATCGCGCAGACATCGTAGGCTGACCCCCCGGTCTTCAGCTCCAGAATCAAGCCGATTCGACCGCTCGCGGCTTTGAGCACGTCGTCTAACGTCGGAGGGCTCTCGCCGCCGCCGGCATCCAGCGTTCGAATATCTGGAAGTGTCAGGTCAGCCACGCGCCCACGACCGTTCGTCGTGCGGTCGACCCGCTCGTCATGCAGCAGGACCAGCTCATCGTCCGACGTTCGTTGAATATCCACTTCAGTCAAGGCGCATCGGAGTACGATTGCCTGCTCAATGGAGGCCAACGTATTTTCCGGCGCGT
>JACRQB010000221.1 GCA_016222925.1 Nitrospirota bacterium
GACGGAGGGGTGAGCAGGAAACGCAGCGAGAAAATGCCGGGTCTCCCGTTCTGCCAAGTGGTCTTCGCCTCGCACGATGTAGTAGTCGATCAGTCGAAGAGACGCGAGGTCGCCGGGATAGGAACGAAGATAGGCATCCCGCACTCGGGTCAACCCTTTTTTGTCCAGCTTTTCGGTGATGAATTGACGAATCTGCTCCCGGGTCTCCGCCATCTGTGTATCGGTGCTGCCGGCCATGCCTTCCAGTAAGGTATGGATGGCTCGGACATAGTCTTTCTTTTGGGCGAATGCCTCGGCAGTCAGCTGCTGTGCCTCGCGTTTGGTTGCGTCGTCGAGTGCCGTTGTCCGTACTTGTGTCAGCAACGGCAATGCCAGGTCGATATTGCCCATCGCGGCATGGATGCGGGCCAATATGAGCTTGCTTCGATCCACGAGGTCGGATTCGGGAAACTCCGTCTGAAGTTGGTTCAGAGAGCGGATCGCCTCTCCATAGTCCTTCATTCCATAGAGCGCGGCGCCCAGCAGTAGGTAGGTATCATCGAGGTATTCAGCTGGTGGAGTGGTGGTCAAGAATCGACGCAAGACTGTGGCTGCGGATTCCGGATCCCCTTTCTCGATCAAGTGCTTGGCCTGGTTCAAGGCCGGTGGGTTGAGAGGAAGGATCTTGACGGGATCTGCCGCCTCTGCTCCGCCCGGTTGAGTCGACATGAGGCCGACGCCGAGCGTCAGCACAAGAGCCATTGCGACCATCAGTGGCGGCCATGCAGAGCTGGAAGAGGGGTGATACGAGTAGGTGAGCATTGCGTTCGATCGGCGGTAGGCCGTAGGCAGACTAGTATCGGAAAGGGTGCGACCTGTCAAGGAGAAGTACGGTGGCATCATTGTACTGATGAAGCGAGTTGGCTATAGTTCATTTATCGACCGCCATGGCTGAACCAACGGCACCATTGCTGGACCCTCTGCTTGAACGGTATCTCAGCGAGCTGCGGATTGAAGGTGGATTGGCCACAAATACGCTGGAGTCCTACCGGCGAGATCTTTTACGTTTGCAGCGATACTTGCTGCCACATCGACTCAGTATCGGAGACTCCGTTCCACCGCACACGATCCGGTCCTTTCTCGCAACCCTCAAACACGAGGCCCTCGCGGCTTCATCGATTGCTCGCCTTCTCTCGGCGATGCGAGGGTGGTATCGCTTTCTGGTTCGGGAACACCTCGTGGAGACCAGTCCTCTCCGTGATATGACGGTGGCGCATCGGCCGGTTCGATTACCGAAGACGCTGACACACCAGGAAATAACGGCGCTGCTGGAGCTGCCGGCTCGCGATCGTGCTGAGGATCAACGCGACCGTGTGATGCTGGAATTGCTGTATGCGGCGGGCCTTCGTGTGTCAGAGCTTGTTGGGCTCAGTCTGTCGCAGATCGATGTGAATCTGGGCTGTGTGCGAGTCGTAGGGAAAGGTGCCAAGGAGCGAGTCGTCCCGATCGGACAAACTGCGGTCAAGATGCTGGTTGATTACGTGGAACATGTGAGGCCCGTTCTACTCAAAGGGCGATCGTTCCGTGTCTTGTTCATCAGCCGACGAGGACGAGGACTGACGAGGCAGGCATTTTGGAAGCTGCTTCTGCAGCGAGCACGACGCGCTGGTATTTCCAGATCGATTTCTCCGCACATGCTGCGGCATTCTTTTGCCACGCATCTGCTGGAAGGGGGGGCCGATTTGCGAGTCGTGCAATCCATGTTGGGGCATGCAGACATCGCGACGACTCAAATCTATACGCATGTGGAAGGCAGCCGGTTACGGCAGGTCCATCGCCAATACTTTCCGCGACAGCGCGGTCGACGACGGCCAGGTGTGGAAGTTTCTACGAAGCGCAAATAGTTAAGAATCAGTATGGTGTGAGGTTGAATGAACAGTACGTGAACCCGTTGACAAGGAATCATGGACTTGATACCCTCCGCATCGGTTGTCAAGAAAATCGGGCGGATAGCTCAGTTGGGAGAGCGCTGCCCTTACAAGGCAGAGGTCACAGGTTCAATCCCTGTTCCGCCTACCATGCAGGAGTGGTGGTACGCAGAGACAGGATGTGTGCTTGCTGCGCGGAGGATCTGTTCCTTGCGCAAGAATTGATCGGCGACCACCGATTTTGTCTTGTCGTGCTGTTGTTCTGCCATCGATAGACTTTGCGGGGCCGTCGTTCAGCCTGGTTAGGACGCCAGATTGTCAATCTGGAGGTCGCGGGTTCAAATCCCGTCGGCCCCGCCATTTTCTTCAGGGTTTGGTACAATCCACTTTGCCAAGCAATCGTGAGCGCTGAGGAGGGAGAGTAGCGACTCGTATGTTTCAAACCGGACCACTGGGAGTTATTCTGTCGCTCGGGATCGTATCCAAGGTGGTCCTCGTGCTCTTGGTCTGCTTTTCCGTTGCGTCCTGGGCCATCATCTTCTACAAGTTGGCCGTGTTTCGCACCGCTGATGCAAAGGATCGTCATTTTATGACCTTGTTGCTGCGGGCCAGAGATGTGGAGGATGTGACTCGGCATGCGCAACAAACGATAGGGAGTCCCTGCGCAAAGATCTTTCATGCCGTGATTCAACGGATCGGCTACCTTCCCACCGAGAGGAATGAAAACGGTTCCGTCGCCTATGATCGACATGTGATGGAGCGGACGGCGGCCCATCTTGCGCAGGGGCAAATCGCCAAGTTGGAATCGTTTCTTCCGTTTCTTGCGACGACCGGAAATATCTGCCCGTTCGTGGGCCTCCTGGGAACAGTGATGGGAATCATCGATTCATTCCGGGAAATCGGCACCCAAGGGACAGCCAGTATTGCGGCGGTGGCTCCCGGCGTTTCCGAAGCCTTGATCGCGACCGCAGCCGGATTGTTTGCCGCCATTCCAGCCGTTATTGCTTATAATTATTTTCTCGTACGTATCAGACGTGCCGCCATGCATATGGATTCGGTTGTGGTGGAGCTCCTGGCTTTGATTCCAGCCCAAACGAGACCCGTTGCTCCGGTCTCCGTCGGAGCGAAGGGATGATGTTTGAGACGAGGCAGCGACGATTTTTAGCCGAAATCAACGTGATTCCGCTCGTGGACGTGGTATTGGTGCTTCTGGTGATCTTTATGGTCACGGCGCCGATGCTCTATCGAGGCATGGACATCAAGTTGCCGACTTCCGCGTCGAACACGATCAAGCCGGAGATCCGAGCGGTGCTGACGATTGAAAAGGATCAACGCCTGTACCTCGACAAGGATCCGGTGAGCGTCGCTCAGTTGGAGCGAAAGCTGCGCATGATGAAAGCAGAGCATGTCGATGTGTCGGTGTATTTACGCGCTGACCGGGACGTGCCATACGGAATTGTGGTTCAGGTGATGGATGGAGTCAAACAAGCCGGCATCGAGAAACTTGGCATGGTGACTGACCCCACCGGACCTGAACGTGTCAGTGAGGGTACGTCATCCCAACACAATTAGTAGGATAAGGTCCACGGTGCAGGCTTGGGCATCAGCCGGCATGGTTTCGGATGATGAATGGCAGGCGACACTGACTCGTCGCTTGGGCTTTGCTGTCGTCGTTTCTCTGGTTCTGCATATTGGCATCCTGGCAATAGTGGGTTGGGTTCGGCTGCCACGACATGGCGAACGGCCTCTGACGTCGATTGAGATTTCCCTTGCGAGTCTGCCGACGCTTCCGGAGAAAGCCGTTGAACCTCAGAAAAGTCAGCCGATTAAGAAAGAGGTCGAACAGCCCAAGCCGGTACAGCAGACGAAGCCTATCGAGCACTCCAAAGCTCTTGAGCGTCCCAAACTCATTGAACAGCCTAAAACTGCTCCTCCCATGAAACCGGCACCCGTGTCCCTTCCGCCGGTGGCGGCAGCACCTGTTCCTCCTCCGGTGGCTCCAGCCAAACCGTCGAACGATCTCATGCGCGATATTATGAAAGATATTGAGTTGCCTCCGGATGCTCCAAAGCGCGGTGACATCAGCCCGGAAGACAAGCCGAGAAAATCACCAGTGATGAAGCTGCCGGATGTACCGGTCGTGACGGAAGCAAAGGAGGCAACGCAAAAAAAACTGGTGGCCTCTGTTCAGTCCTCATCCTTGACGGAAGATGTGGCGAAGGAATTGGACGAGGAATTGAAGAAGATCAAGACGCTTGAAGTGCCCAAAGCAGCACCACCCGTCGACGTGCCGTCAAAGCCTGTGCCTCAGCTTGAAGCGAAGATACAGAGCGCCAAGGCTGTCGACACCACATTGAAGGTTCCAGGGATGGCTCCGGGATCCAATGCGTATCTTGCGCTTGTGCGACAACGAATCAGCAATTCTTGGAATGCCCCGCCTATGGATCTGACCAGCCATGCTTACGTCGTGATCGTACAGTTCAGACTGCATAAGAACGGATCGGTCACCGGTGTAGCGATCGAGCAATCGTCGGGAAACGAGTACTATGATTTGGCCGGGAAACGGGCTGTTCTCAGCGCAAACCCATTGCCGGTGTTTCCAGCTGATATCACGGATCTGTATTTTGATGCGCACTTCACCTTTACCGTCGGAGAGCTGCAAGGATAAACCATGACGTTTCGAGTTGTTGTGTTCGTCATGGGTGGATCGGAGTCACCTGAGGCACGTGTGAAGCTGGGCACGCGCATCGAAGACGTGCTGAAGGCGGACGTGCGGCGCTCGCTGGTTTTTGCGCTTGTCGATTTGCCGAGTCTAGGCATGAAGGTCGGTCATCTCGGGGCGGAGCCTGATCCCTCCTTCAAACACGCCGCCGAGAATGGAGTGTCAGTCATTGTGTGGGGTCAGGCGGGGATGAAGAGTGGGAACAAGGATGCTGATCTCAGCATGGATGGCTATGTGTATGACGCCGGAAACAATGAAGTCGTGGGCGGGAAACGCTATGTCGGTTCGACGTCGGTCGCCCGCCTCATGGCCCATCGTTTTGCCGATGAGTTGGTCTTTCGCTATACGGGCGAGCCGGGAATCGCCCGGACGAAGATCGCCTATGTCTCGGAGTTGGGGACGGCACGCGAGTTATTCGTGATGGATTACGACGGATACGATCCGCGTCAGCTGACGGCCGACGGATTCTTGAACCTGATGCCACGCTGGTCGCCGGATCGCCGATTTCTGGTCTTCACGACGTATCGTAATCGGAACACGCAGGATATCGACATGATTGAGCTGGCCACGGGAAAGCGGTGGACACTCGTCGCACAAGGAGGGTTGAACATCACTCCGGTTTTCTCTCCCGATGGGAATTCGTTGGCCTACTCATCAAGCCATGAAGGAAATGCTGAATTGTACCGGTTGGATACTAAGACGAAAGCCGTTCAACGACTGACTACGCATGCGGCCGGGGACTTGTCGCCCTCGTGGTCGCCCTCGGGCCGGGAGCTTGTCTTTACGTCCGATCGGAGCGGTGGACCACAAATTTTTCTCATGAGTGCGGATGGATCCAATGTGCGTCGATTGACGTTCGAAGGAGACTATAATGCAGCCCCGGCCTGGTCTCCTCGAGGAAATTGGATTGCCTACGTGTGCCGGACTCCCAAAAAAGAGTACAAACTGTGTGTGATCACCCCCGATGGTCAGAAACGTGTGCAATTAACGACTGGACTGGGAGTGGATGATTCTCCGTCCTGGTCTCCAGATGGACGGCATCTCGTGTTCAGCTCGACGGTGGAAGGGAAAAGTCAGATCTACATGATCGATGCGGACGGTAAAGACCTCGAGCGCATTACGTTCACCGGCACTCACAATAGCGCGCCGTCCTGGTCCCCAGCCTCGTAAATTTCCAGGAAGGCATTGACGGCAATCGTTCTAGGTTGTAAGAAAAAGGGACGGTGTTTCACAGGAGGGAAGGAATCCAATGAAAAAAATACCAGTCAGCTATCTGCCGTTGATTCTTGGTGTTATCGTGCTGGGAATGCCAGGGTGTTCGAAGAAGGCGGTTCGATCTGGGGGTGATATGCAGGCGTTACAAGACGAGACGGCCAAGGGAGGGGGAAGCAAAGACGGAACGGGTTCAAGTTTTCCCGATACGTCGTTCTCTGGACGTAATGAGTCGAACAACCTACGGGGGTTGGATCGCAATCCTTCGGAAGAACGGTTGGGCGGACATACTGGTAATGCAGGGAGTCCAGGCGGTGTCGGGCATGCCAACGCGATGGTTGCCAAAGCAGATTCCGGCGCGGTCGCCCGCCAGTTGGCTGAAATTCGCGCGGAGCAGGTGGCTTCGGTAGCTGCAGGACTTCGGGATGTCTTTTTCGCGTACGACAGTTTTTCAGTCACCGATGAAGGACGTCATGCCCTGGCCGGTGATGCGGAATGGGCCAGATCGAATCCGACCGCACAGCTGAAAATCGAAGGCCATTGTGATGAGCGCGGCACCTCAGCGTACAATTTGGTGCTGGGTGAGAAGCGCGCGAAGGCCGTTCGGAATTATCTCGTCGAGCTGGGAGTGGCTCCCGCGTATTTGTCGGTCGTCTCCTACGGCAAAGAACGGCCGTTCTGCACAGAACATACAGAATCGTGTTACTCGCTGAATCGCCGAGGACATCTCGCTGTCAAGTCAGGAAAGTAGTGAGCTGATTGCGCCGCTCGCCTGAGCGTGCCCTGATCGTAGGCGGTCGTTCGGATCTCAGAACATGATGTTTCAACTACGAACCGCGTATGGTGTGCTCCTCGGTATTGCCGTGGGTGGTCTCCTTCTGCCCGGGTGTGTCGCGCAGCAGTCTGACCTGAAAAAAGCGGAAAAAGATCTCCAGCAGCAGCTGTCCCAGACCAGAGCCAGGCAGAGCCAGGAACTTTCAACCTTACGCGAACAGGAACTGCCGCAGCTGCGGGGAGAACTGGAAAAGGCTCTGCACCAGGCACGAGAGCTCCAGGGCAAGCAGGAGGATTTCAAGCATCGGTCAGCCCAGTTGGAGCAGCAGACCAAAAAGCTGGAACAATTGGCGGCCAAGCTCGAAGCCGACAGCAGCACACGGTATTTGTGGATGCAGAAGAGCTTCGAGACGCAGGACGTGAAGGTGTCGGCCCGGCTTGATGAACTATCGAAGGCCATGGAGGCGTTGAAAAAAGAGGTCATTGAGGTCGTCCAGCGCACGAACGAGGGATTAACAAAACGCGTCGATGTCAAGCTGGAAGGGCATCAAAAAGAGTTGGCCGAGCACCAGAATAAGATTGAACAGATCTCTCAAAAGTTCACGCAGTTCAATCAGGCGCTGACGGGGTTTCGAGAGGCGCTGACCGGACTCAATGATCGCGTGGGCGACCATGAGCAAGTTAACAAGCACCTGACGTCGAGAATCGATAGCGATTCAAAAGCGACCGCGACCCATGCGGAGGATGTTAACCGAAGTGTGGTCTCCATCACAAAGGCGCTTGAAGCTGTTGGGAAAAAGGTCACGGCTCGTCTGGATGATCAGGACGGACGAATCGATGTCTTGGCGAAAACTCTTGAGCACGTATCCAATAAGCCTGCTCTTCTTCAGCAGGCTCACAAGCCAGTGCATCACTCCGCGCTAGGCCCCAATGAGCCCATCATGGACGGAGGGGAAGCCTCAAAGTTGTCTGCTGGGTCAGAGACGACGGGTGGTTCGACAACGATTGTTCCTCCTCAAGAAGCACCAAAGTTTGAACCGGCTCAGGCCAGCGCCGATCCACCTGATCGGGTTCGGTATGAGCGGGTGTTAGGGTTCTTTCGGGATGGGGATTTGGAAGGCGCTCGACAAGGATTCACTGGATTTCTTGATGAGTATCCAAACTCGACCCTTGCGCCGAATGCCCGTTTTTGGCTGGGAGAGTCGTACTTCGGCAAGAAGGAGTTTCAACGAGCGATCGATGCCTACGATAAAGTGGAGATCGACTATCCCGGCAGCGAAAAGGTCCCTGCTGCAATTTTAAAAAAAGGGTATGCGTATTTGGCTCTGAAGGATAAAAGGCGAGCGTCGTCCGCCTTCAAGCAGGTCGTCACACTCTACCCGAAAACTGTTGAGGCGGGAAAGGCCTCGGACAGACTGGCGCAGCTCAAGGAGGTGCGGTAGCAATATGTGGGTTCGTACACTTGTGTCCCGTTCTGCGGCATGGGGAGTATTGGCGTCGACGGTCGTGCTCGCCGGCTGTGCCAAGCATGCCGATTTTATGGAAATGCGCAATCAGCTCTCGACGATCTCGCGAACGCAGGATCAGGATCATCAACGGGTGGATAGCGCGATGCGTCGATTGGATGCTGTCGAGAGGAGCAAGGAGACGGATTCAGCGAAGTTGCGATTCGATGACCTGGCAGCGCGCTTTCAAAAACTTGAAAGCCGATTGCTAAAGCTGGAAGAGGTTGCCAGCCAGGCATCTGCCAAGGTGGATGTCCCGACTGAGCCGCGCGCTTCTAGGCCGGTCAAACAGACGCAATCTTCAGAGCCGACGGGGACGGTGTCCGGAATCACGCCGACATCCGCCTTCAATCTAGCTTATAATGATTATCTCAATGGGAAATACGACCTTGCGGTCGCAGGGTTCCAACGGTTCATCAAGGATTTTCCCGGTACGTCTCTGACTCCGAACGCCCACTACTGGTTGGGAGAATCGTATTATAACTTGAAAGACTATGGGCGGGCCATCCACACGTTCGACTCTCTTGTGGCGGAATATCCAGGGAACGAAAAGGTTCCTGCGGCATTGTATAAGCTTGGTTTGGCGACGGCTGAGACCGGTGATCTCGCTCGGTCAAGAAAGAATCTGAAGCGAGTGCTTGAAGAGTTCCCCTCATCGGACGAATCAAAGCTGGCAAAGAATAAGTTGGCCGAAATCCGATGATCGTCGCCGTGACGCGACGTCCCCGCCTCATCACCGCCCGCTCACTCATGAGGAGCATCGTGTCGTGCTGAAAACCGACGGCAGTGGTCGGATCTGTATTCTCCCAGAAGAGGTCATCGGTCGCATTGCCGCTGGAGAGGTGGTCGAACGTCCGGCGGCGGTTGTCAAGGAGCTCCTCGAAAATAGCGTCGATGCGGGAAGTCGGTCCATCACGATCGATGTGAAGGACGGAGGACTCTCTTTGATTCGGGTGACCGATGACGGGGAGGGTATGACTCAGGAAGACGTCCCGCTCGCGTTTCAGCGGCATGCTACGAGCAAGCTCCGATCCGATCTGGATCTCTGGTCCATTCGAACAATGGGGTTTCGAGGCGAAGCGCTGCCGAGCATTGCCGCAGTGGCCCATGTTCGGCTGATGACGGCGACTCGTTTTGCCGAAGTGGGGACTGAGTTAGAAGTTGTTGGGGGAGCGATCGGGAGGATCACCGACGCTCCTCCGGTCCGGGGAACACGCATCGAAATCGCAGAGCTGTTCCACCATCAGCCGGCTCGGAAGAAGTTTCTGAAGTCGACCATCACGGAGTTCTCGCATATCAGTCGGGTCGTCCAGCAGGCATCGCTCGCCTGGCCGTCCATTCATTTCCGCTTGACGCACAATGCCGAGGAGATCCTCAACTACCCGTCCGCTTCGTCAGATGACGATCGGATCGCGCAGGTCTATCGGCGCACCTTTCTCGACCAAAGTCTCCGGATCAAGGCTTCGGTTCCTGGGGCCCAACTCAGCGGGTACATTGTGGATGCGGTTCAGGCAAAGCCTGCTCGCATCCCGCAAGAGTTGTTTGTAAACCGTCGTCCTGTGCGCAACGTGGCGGTGTCTCATGCCGTCGGGGAAGGGTATGGGGCATTTCTTGCCAAGGGGAGTCACCCGCGCTTCGTGCTGTTTCTGGACATTGACCCGGACCGTCTCGATGTCAATGTCCATCCAACTAAACGTGAAGTGAGATTTTCTGACAGCGAGATGATTCACCAACTTGTACGGCGAGCGGTCCGCCAAGCCTTGAGCGGCGGAAAGACCGATGAGCTTGGGAAGACCCCGTTCGTAGAGTCCTCCGTGCGACGGATCTTGGGTTCCATCGTGACAACTCTCCCCACGGCGGAATCCGATCAAACGGAATCAACGACCCTGCAGCCCAGCCTTGCAACCCAATTGCCGCTGGTGAGCGAAGCGGCGGAGCCTTATGCGCGAGTGCCTTCAGCTGAGGTGATTGCACTGGGGCAGATCAATCGGACGTTCCTTATCGCTCAAGTTGGGGGCGATCTGACGGTGATCGATCAACACACGGCTCATGAGCGGGTTCTGTTTGAGCGACTGTATCGTGCGTGGACGACCCGTGGTATTCAGGCCCAGCCTTTACTGATCCCTGATCCGGTCGAACTGCCACCACTTCAAACGGCAGTGCTTCAGCGTTACCAACATGACTTGGAGCGGTTGGGGGTGGACATTGAACCTTTTGGTTCCTCAACTGTGTTGATCAGGGCGATTCCCGTCGGTCTCGGCAAGATCGATCCAAGCACGTTTCTGCAGGATCTTTTGGATGACCTCACGCAATGGGACAGTGCTCCCAGTCTGGAGGCACGCGTGCGATCGGTCCTGGCCTCGTTGGCGTGCCACGGCGCGGTTCGGGCCGGGCGCTCGATGAAATCGGAAGAAATCAAGGTTCTGATTGAGGACTGGCGTACTGAAGGGGAGATCACGACTTGCCCGCACGGGCGGAGAACGTCCTTCCGACTGAGCATCACAGATCTCGAGAAAATGTTTGGACGAGCCGGCTGGTAGGCCGTGTTGCGCGGAAGCGGCGACCGACAGTGGTCGAGCGCGCGGTGCTTATAACAACTCTGTTTCGGCGCGATGACGTGAACATGCTATCAGAAGGTGTGCGCCACCACCGTCCCTTGGTTGTGCTCCTGGGGCCGACAGCGGTCGGAAAGAGTCGGGTTGCATTATTGGTGGCCAAACATTTCAATACCGAGATACTGACGGCAGACTCTCGTCAGGTGTATCGAGGGATGGACATCGGAACGGATAAACCGACTGCGCAGGAGCGTCGGGATGTGCCGCACCGATTGATTGATTTGGTCGCCCCCGGCGAAACGTTCAATGCCGGTTGGTATCGGCGGGTTGCAATGGTAGAAATCGAACGTTTATATGGTGCGGGGCAGTTGCCCTTCGTTGTGGGTGGAACGGGGTTGTATCTCCGAACCTTGGTGCGGGGGTTATGTCCAGCGCCCCAGGCCGACCCGCTGGTGAGGGGGGATCTCAAGAAATTGAGAGACGAACAGGGGCGAGACTGTCTCTATGCAGAGCTGATGCGCATTGACCCTGAAACGGCAGCACGGTTACACCCGAACGATGAATCCAAGGTCATGCGGGCGGTAGAAGTCTATCGAATATCGGGCCGCCCACTGTCGACCGTGCAAGCCGAACACGGGTTTCAGGAAGCTCCGTTTTCCGCTCTTCTGATAGGCCTTGAGCGAAGGAAAGAGACTCTGTATCGAAGGATCGAGGAACGAATCGATTGGCAGCTGACTCATGGAATGGTAGAAGAGACTCGCGCATTGTTTGATCGGGGCTATGGGCGCGAGCTCGGTTCGATGAAAGGTCTCGGCTATCGCCAGATCGGAGCCTATTTGGCGAATGAGTGCGATTACGCCGAAATGGTGCGTCGGTTCAAGCGTGACACGAGACGTTTTGCGAAACGGCAGATGACCTGGTTTCGAAGCGAAGTGGGAGTTGCGTGGCTGTCGATCGAGGACAACGAGCCGTATGAGCGGACGGCGGAACGAGTGATCGCACGCATCGAGCAATTTATGTGCGCACTGGGACAACAGAAACCGCTTGCTGCCGTGCCGCCAGCCTCTTAGCAAAAGGATCTGTATGAAGACAAGAAGACAGGATAAGCGGGTGACCGTCGGGGTGATCGGAGGCAGCGGACTCTATGATATTGAAGGGCTCACCTCCGCTCGGTCAATCCGAGTTCGTACGCCTTTCGGAGCGCCGTCCGATGCGATTACTGTGGGGTCGCTTGAAGGGATTCGAGTTGCTTTTCTTTCACGGCATGGGCGCGGACATGTGTTGAATCCGAGCGGGATCAACTACCGTGCGAACATTTTCGCGCTCAAGTCTCTGGGGGTGTCCCATGTGATTTCGGTCAGCGCGGTCGGCAGCATGAAGGAATCGATTCGACCGGGCGACGTTGCGGTCCCAGACCAGTTTATCGATCTGACCAAGCGGCGTGTCTCGACATTCTTTGACGACGGAATCGTGGCGCATGTCGCCTTCGGTGAGCCGATCTGTGCCGAACTGAGACAGGCTCTTCTGACGGCTGGAGAAAACGTCGGGGCCAATCTGCATCGCGGTGGGACCTATCTCTGCATGGAAGGTCCGCAGTTTTCAACAAAAGCTGAATCACAGCTCTATCGGCAATGGGGCGTCGATGTAATCGGGATGACCAATATGCCGGAAGCAAAATTGGCCCGTGAGGCGGAGCTCTGTTACGCGACCTTGGCGCTGGTGACCGACTATGATTGTTGGCATGAGACGGAAGAGGCGGTCACCGTGGAGGCGGTGTTGGGAACGCTCCATCGGAACGTCGTGTTGGCCAAACAGATACTGCGCGCGGTGATGCCCGCATTCACTAACCCTGTCGAGTGCCCTTGTCATCGGGCCTTGGATAATGCCATTCTGACGGCGCCGAACCGAATCTCTTCAGCCGCCCGGAAGAAACTCTCCCTGCTCATTGACCGTGCGCTGTCACTAAAGAAAGGAGTTCGTTAGTCATGGGGAAGCTGTTAGTCGTGGGATCAGTCGCGCTCGATACGGTCAAAACTCCGTTCGGCGAAGGAACCGAGATTCTTGGGGGGTCGGCCACCTATTTCTCAACGGCGGCCAGCTTCTTCACGTCCGTCGCGCTCATTGCCGTCGTCGGAGAGGATTTCCCCCAACAGCATATCGCGTTTCTGAAGAGCCGTGGCATTGATCTCACCGGTCTTGAACGGCGTCCGGGGGCAACCTTTCGCTGGAAGGGGGAATACACGCACCAGCTGAACGAAGCTCATACCTTGGACACGCAACTCAACGTGTTTGAAACGTTTCGTCCTCAGATTCCTGAAGCCTATCTTGCGCCGGACGTGCTGTTCCTGGGGAATATCCATCCAGAGCTTCAGCTCGACGTGTTGCACAAGGTGAAGCGTCCTGGATTGGTGGCCTGCGACACCATGAATTTCTGGATCAATGGTCAGCGCGACGCGCTCTGGAAGGTGTTGGAGAAGGTGGATATTCTGATCATCAACGACGGTGAGGCGCGCGACTTGGGTCAAGATTCCAATCTGGTGAAAGTGGCGAAGCTCGTGCTTTCCCGAGGGCCTAAGCATCTCATCGTCAAGCGTGGCGAGTACGGTGTGCTGATGTTCAATGAACAACAGATTTTCGGCGCGCCGGCTTTTCCGCTCGAAGACGTACGTGATCCGACCGGAGCCGGAGATACCTTTGCCGGTGGATTTTTGGGCTACTTGGCGGCAACAGGAAACCGGTCTCCCGAGGCCATGCGACAAGCCATCATCTTT
This sequence comes from Nitrospirota bacterium, assembly GCA_016222925.1. GTDB lineage: Bacteria > Nitrospirota > Nitrospiria > Nitrospirales > Nitrospiraceae > Nitrospira_D. The sequence continues at coordinate 13,447 of JACRQB010000221.1, forward strand.
GGGAGCGTGATGGCGTCCTTTACCGTAGAATCCTTTAGTCTTGACCGATTGCGTATCCTGGATTACAAAGAGATTCAGGCTCGGTTCGCCGAGTTCAAGCGGCTCACGCATTTTGAGGATGTTCGATGATCAGAGGCAATTGGATCTTCGGTCGGCAGCGAGCGTATCGCTCGCTGGTCTGTGTAGGACTTCTTAGTCTGTTGGGTGGCTGCGCGACCGACAAAGACCTGATGCAAAAATCGCAAGGGCATTATCAAGAGGGTGTCGCGAGTCTCCCCGGAGATCGCCAAAAAGCCTTCGTCTCGTTTCAGAAGTCCGTCCAGTTGAATCCGGCCAATAAGGAGGCACGGTACGCCCTGGGACACGTGTACGCGTTGCAAGGCAAGTTGTCCTACGCAGAAGAGCAATTCCGGGCGGCGATCAAGGCCGATGAAACCTACTCCGAAGCGCAGACGTATTTGGGGCAAGTGTTGGCCAATCAGGATCGGTGGGACGAGGCGATCCAATCCTATCGGCAGGCGCTGGCCAATCCTCTCTATCCGACACCGGACCTCGCTCGGTTTCATCTCGGCCGCGCACTGGCTCACCAGGGCGATCTTCAGGGCTCGATGGAGGCGTTGGAAGATGCCGTATCTGCAAGTCCACCAAATGTCCCGCCTGCGATGACTCACCTTGAGCTAGGTCGGGTGTACTATAAAATGGGCTATATGACTAGAGCCCGTGACATTCTCAAGAAAGTAGCAACCTTGGATAAGAGTGGTGGAGAGCTGGCGTCGGCGGCAGCAGACCTCTTGACGCGAGTGAAGTAGGAGACTTATGGAGTCGGTTGGCGAATTTTTCAAGCAAGTCCGAGAGACGAAAGGGTTGACGGTTGACGAGGTGGCATCGAAAACCCGCATTCGCACGGATTTCGTCAAGGCGCTCGAGGACGGGAATTTCGCCAAGTTGCCAGACCAAGTCTTCGCGAAGGGGTTTGTCCGTTCCTATGCCCGATCGCTGGGCTTGGATGAGGAAGATGCGATTCATCGCTTTATCCAATCTGCCGGATCTTTTTACGAGAAACAGGATGAGCGTGAGCGGCTCAAGGTGCGACAGATTGAAGAAGACCGAAAACGCCAGTCCAATCGGAAAGCCGTGACAATTGCGATCAGTATCGCCGTCCTGACGCTGATTTTTCTCCTCAGCCGAGAGCAATCATCGGTCTTTCGGCGCGGGGCGGCCGAGCAAGGTTCGGCAACGAAACGCACGACACAAGCGGCGAAAGAAATTCCAGCCTCAACGGCCCGTGAGCCTGAACGTCCCGCCGAGGTTCCGAAACCGACCGAGATGCCTGCCGGAACCCAAAAGACAACAATTGACACCCTGTCGAGACAGGAACCTGTCATATCTGCCAGCGCAGCCTCAAGATCAGAGCCGGAAACGGTTTTGACGGCCTCTCCCGGAAGCGATGGCCCGTTAGCTGGAATAGCGTTGAACGCAACGGAGAGTGCTGTGGACGGCCAGCTGGCATTGGACTTGGAAGCGACGGAGTTGAGCTGGGTCGTTGTGCAGATCGATAACGGGAGTCCGCAGGAGTCGTTGCTCAGGCCCGGTGAAAAAGCCCACTGGAAGGGACAGGACCAATTCATCTTGACCCTTGGGAACGCCGGGGGAGTCAAGGCGGAACTAAACGGCAAACCTCAAAAGCCCTTCGGCCCAAGCGGCAAAGTCGCTCGGGACATCGTATTAAAACGGTAGTCCTGCGTCTCACCTCTTTCGTCATTTCTGTATCCAGGCAGTGAAGCACACTCGTGTTATCACTGATGTCGATGAGGCATGGAGGACGTAGGTGAGGCGCAAAGGTGCCACGAATTCGCTAAGAATATGAAATGAGCTTACAGTGAACCGCATAAATGCCAACATTTCCTGTCTCGTTTTTGAGTTCATGTTGGCATGAGGTTTGATCTTCCTCCAGATAAGAAGAGGAGATGAGTGACGGAGAGGGAGATGTTTTCTTGACAGAAATTCAAGGGCATTGGTATAGTTCGAGCGTTTAACTGGCTCTTGAGAATCCTGAAGACGAGTCGGCAGTCTGGGGTGTCACTCCAGCTCGGTGGATCCAACACAAAGGAGGACGTGTAATGGGGTATCTGTCCAAGTTTTTAGGTATCGCTGCAGCAGTGATGTTTCTCTCGGTCTCAGTCGTTGGGGCTGAAGAAAGAGAGCCGTTGAAGCCTCGCGTTCCGCCGGATCAGATGGCCGATGCCAAAGCCGTGAAGAATCCGGTCGCGTCCACTCCAGAGAGTCTTGCCAAAGGCAAGGCGATTTACGAGGGGAAGGGCACATGCTTCAATTGTCATGGTAAGAATGGGGACGGTCAGGGTGAAGCTGGGAAGATCCTGAATCCAAGCCCGCGGGATTTCACCAACTGCAAGTTCCATAAGAAGCGGAAAGATGGTGAACTCTTCTGGGTCATTAAGAACGGCAGCCCCGGAACGGGAATGGTGTCCTTGATCCCTGCTGCGATCACGGAAGAAGAAGCCTGGTCGGTCATCAACTATGAGCGGAGTTTCTGTAAGGGCGAGTAGTCGCTGGAAGCTTCTGGGGAGTCACAAGAGAAGGGTGGGGAGAAGGGTGGGGAGGCAACTTCCCACCCTCTTTTTTTGCTGCCAGTCTGATTGCATATGCATAGCTGTCCATCCAGGACTCGTTCTTGTTTGCTTGGCTAACCCCGCATATTTCCTCTACATCTGAGGGAAATGACGTGAAGAAGCTTCATGAATCTGATCCCCCCATTTAGTGGGGGTGGTACAGACAATTGTTAAAGAGGGGCCTCAGGGGATTGCGTCACGGACACAAAAAAGGGTAGAGTCCGCGCGTTAGCCTACATCTGTATACCAACTCACACGAGGTGACATACCACCAAGAGCCGTCGGTTTTTATCAATAGGAGGGCGACTATGGACAGCCTATGGCCGTGGGTGAAGTGCCGAGTACGAGTGGCAACCGCGACGCTTTTGCTTGCGTCAACGGGAATCATTTCCAGTCTTGCTACTGAGAGGAGTTACGCCGAAGATCCTGCTCCACCGTCCGGTGTCGCGGCAGCGGACATCGAATACAAAGGTCGCATCGCTGTGAATGGAGAATCCACTACGGCGACTATTTCGACTCCAAGTAAAAAAGGCGCGGTGACCTTTGAGGGCACGGCCGGCCAGCGGATCAATATCGGCTTCAGTGGTGTCACCCTCACACAGTTCAGAGTCCTCGTCTATGGGCCGGATGGTACGGCGGTGGCCACTCAGCCTTCCGCAGTAAAACATTATTATGCGACCATGTATCGGGAACCTTCTTCACTGACGCAGGTTCAAACCGCTACCTCATCCTATCAGCTGACCGGTGATTCTGGGGCCGCCTGGATTTCGTCCAGCGAGATCAATGGCAGTAGTATTGATCTCAAAGAATTGCCGGCGACAGGCACGTATACGATCTTCCTCGATCCGATGAGTGGGTACACCGGGAAAGTCACGGTTACGGTATCGAACGAATTGGGGGGTGAAATCGCTCCTCAGGGCTCGGCGGTATCGATTCCCATCAGCCGCAGCGGCCAGAATGCCCGTTATACCTTCTCGGGTACGAGCGGCCAAGCGGTCAGCTTACAGTTGAGTGATGTGACCATCCGGAGTGGGCACGTCGCTATTCTGAAACCAGATGGAAGCCCATTAAGCCAGCCGACCTCATTCGGAAATGCAGGTGCTGTGCTCGATGCTCAAGTTCTTCCGACTTCCGGAACCTACGCCATCCTGATCGATCCGGAGCTGAGTTACACGGGCAGTGTGAAGCTCGCGCTCTACAATGCGCCGGATCTCACCGGTACCATTATGACTGACCAAGTGGCGGTGACACCGACATTGACCGTGCCGGGCCAACGCGCGCTCTATACGTTCAATGGCACGGCGGGCCAGTGGGTCAATCTTGGCCTCACTGGGGTTTCGATTGCTTCGAGCACCCTGTCGATGTTGAAACCAGACGGAAGCAAGTTGGCGGCAACAACGATTGGTCCCAGCGGCGGCAGCCTCGATCCAAGCACGGCATTGCCTGAAACGGGCACCTACACGATCGTGGTAGATCCAGTCAGCAACCACACAGGCAGCGTGACGCTCGCCCTGTCTTCTCCACTCACTGGCACAATTGCGCTCGATGGAGCGCCGGCGATCGTCAGTCTCAACAAGCCAGGCAAGACAGCACGGTATACGTTTAATGGCAGTGCCGGACAATGGGTGAGCCTCGGGCTCACGTCTGTGGGGCTCACGTCGAGCAGCATTTCGGTTCTGAGTCAGGATGGCACCACGCTTGCCTCAACCGCGGTTGGTACGGCGGGTGGATCGCTCGAAGTCCCGAATCCCTTGCCGGCCACAGGGCCCTACACCATTCTTGTCCGTCCAGGCGGACCCTACACCGGCAACATGACGTTGACACTTTCAACGGAAGTGGCGGACTCGCTGAAGATGAATGCCGCCCCCAGGCAGATCATGATCAGCCGGGCCGGTCAGAATGGCCGCTATACGTTTACCGGCACGGCGAACCAACAGGTCACGATCAAGGCCACCAACAATAAGCTCGGCAACGTGACTGTGAATCTCTACACGCCGAGTGGAGTCTTACAGGCTGGGGCCACGAGCTCAGCTGGGAGCTTCACTCTGAGTCCGGTGACCCTGGCTACTACGGACACCTATACGATTACGATCAATCCAGCGATGACAGATACAGGGAGCGTTCAGCTACAAGTTACCAACCCATAGGGGCGAAGCTGTTGCAGGGGCGAGCCAGCGCTTCTGCAGAGATCGTGACAGGTCGAAGGAGGGTGGGGAGGCAACTCCCCACCCTCTTTTTTGTGGCAATGCGATGACGGGCGGCGAATGACGGGCGGTCAAAGCAGTCAGGTCCAGCGCAAACAGTACGGATGCTGGCAGAGAAAGAGAGGTCGGAGGGCGTGGTGGTTGCAGGGATGTCGGAAGGAAAAGCTGAATCTGTATTTCCGGGCCATGCACGATTCAAGATCCGACCCCGAATGCCGACGACCTCAAATGCCTCTCGCGGTTTCAGGAATCTTGGCGCAAGGGTCATTCCGATGAAGTTCAATGATAATATCAAACGGGTCTTATTTGGTGCAGAGCTTTTCCCCCATTCCATTAGCTCAATAATTGCGGCAATCTCCCACATGTTGGAGATTGTCGCTGCTTCGATGGATAGGAAGGCGCATGTGGGGCGGCTACTGTGCGGTACCAAACAGGTGAACGGCTAAGTCGGCGTCAGACATGCCTTCTTGCCGTTTGTCTTTTAATTCCTTCTCCACGTACTTTAAAATCTCCAATTCAGAAAACCCTGCCTGTCTTCCTCTTTCAATGTCCGACAGTGGAACAGAGGTTCTATTATTCGACTCTGGAAACTGTTCGGTAAATACTTCCATCGAGCAACTAACCTGATTTGCACCTGCGAATGAAACCACACAAACCCGTTGAAACCATCGATCCCATACAAGTTGAAACTTCAAGTCCTCTCCGCCTGATAGGGGGACGAATCGATACAGATGGGCTAACGCGACGGCGCACACAAGGCTGATTATGACAACGCTCGTTTTCAGTAGCATGAAAGCTTTCCGCCAGTTGTTTTCAAACAACCTTGAACGAGGAGGTATATTGTAAAAATGGGCCGAAGAAGTGTGCAAGAGCAAGGCGTTAGTGCGTCGCCTATGCAGAGCTCTCACATTTGTGTCTGTAGTTATGCTGCCCATGCAGCCCCTAGTAATTCAAAGGCAGCATCGACGGCAACTATGGTAGGGTTCCCTCGTTTCCACTACTCCAAGCTCACTCGACCAGCAGCCTTACGATGGTTTCGTAGACAGAATCTTGGATTGGATCTTGCCTCGCGCATGGCGAGATCCGGTTCGATTCTCGATGTGACCGAAACATACAAATCGAATGGTCAAGGACACCGCAAGTTGATAGTCACCAGATGCCTTTCGCTGCTTATAAGCGGAGCATCCTTTTGCGGCACCGCCTATGGCCTGAATCTGTGCCGTGACGATCGGCTTGTCGAGAATGGAAATGGCACCGAGCGATGCTGTTGCGCCACCTGTCGGCAAACTGTCATGAACTAGGGCGCTTCTGAAGAGGTCAGCGAAGGAAACGCGGTCAGGACCAGCGAGGCAGCTGTGTCATCCTGTTTCAGCGGCGGAACTAGCAAGGGCCGTTGTTCCTGGTTGAACTGAGTCTTCGCCGCCCAGGTGACTTTTTGGCGCACGTAGCCGGCGAGTTCTCCGAATGTAACGGTCCCGTTCCGATTGGTATCGGCCTCTCCCCTGAGCCCCTTCAAGAGGTAATAGGTGAAGAGGCCGTGGCGGTGCTGGTCGTCTTCCAGCTCCTTGGTCAGGTCTTCACCCCCGATCAGCCGAGTCTTGTTCTCTCCCTCAAACCCCCACTGAGGTACGGCGGGCTTGGCGTGGGCTTTGGGGGAGAGCCGGGTGACGAGACCGTCGAAGATGAACATGATCTGTTTGGTCTCGAGTTTGGGGAGAGCCGACTCCATGTTTTTGA
>JACRQB010000020.1 GCA_016222925.1 Nitrospirota bacterium
GGAAGAGCTTCGGCGCAATCGTTGTAGGTGTGACCATGGAAGCCTCCGGAGTAGGAAGGGAGGGAGGCTAGGCTACTGCGTCAGTTGTGTCCTGTCAACAAAGCGCCCTGGACAGTAATCCCCCCCAAAGTGGTATCCACAGTTTCTGTGCGATTTTGTCTTGCGTTCGTCCTCTACGGAGTTTTACGGCTTCCAGCCGCCCGCCACCATTTCATCGCGAGGTTCATCATGAGCGAATACACCCTCTCTTCCTTCGCTACGCAGATCTCGTCGAGACTGTCCACTATATAGACGGAACCTGCCCCTTGTGGTGCACATCTACCCAGAAGATTCACCATGGCAGCCACAATCAAATCTTCGATTGACGGAATTCCGTACAGTTTTCTATAGCGACCAGAAAAGGAGCTGTCATGGCAATCTCGGCAAAAGACATCATCCCGTTGACCACCGCTCGGGCAAAACTGACGGACTTGTGCGAAGAGGTCCATGCCCATCATACCGAGAAGATTCTGACCAAGAATGGAGAGAGCTGCGCGGCGCTCATCGATGCCGATCGGCTCGATTACTATCATCGCCTTGAGCGCGAGCACATCCATATTGCACTCATTCAAGAGGCCACCAGGAGCATACAGGACCTCAGATCCCGCAAGGTGTTGAGCGTAAAACAGCTGAAGGCGAGGCATGGCCGGTAAGCGACCGTCCTTCACTGAAAATTTCTCTCTCAACCTATCCGCGATTGAAGCGCTTCTTGGTCCAGAAGGCGCACCAGCGTATCAACAGCCGCTCGACCGTTTACTCGACGACATCGTTCCCACTCTCAGCCGATTCCCCCAGTGTGGCCGCCTCTTCCTCGTGCATTCCCTACAATCGACAAAGGCCACGATGCTGGTCAACAAGCTGACGCGGATGTTGCGGAAATCTGAGGAACTTCGAGAGTATATCCTCGGCGACTACCTTCTGCTCTACCTCATACAGCCAAGGCGAATTGTCTTTCTTGCTGTCAAGCATCACCGTCAATTGTCGTTTGATCTGACGAAGTTTTGGGTGGAATAACCGGGGTTCTTTGCGGATGACGGTTGATGTTCAGGGTGTGAGACCGGTGAGACTCACCGAGTCAACCCATATCCCGTAGCACATGGTCGGGATTGCGGTCGCGGGCGATGGTTTTCATGAGCTGATCACCGAAGAGAACGACGACGCGGTCGCGCTGATCTTTCACCATCATTGACGCGGATGGTGATTTAAAGGTGGAAGGATCTCCCTCAAGCCAGGCACTGCAGGTAAACGGCAGCGCATCTAAAATAGTTTCGACACGGTATTCGTGGCGCAGTCGATATTGCAATACATCGAACTGGAGACGGCCGACCGCAGCAACCAAAGCTTCCTGATCATTGAGACTCCGCATGATCTGCACCGTGCCCTCTTGCGCCATCTGGGACAGGCCCTTGTCGAATGCTTTGCGTTTACCGACATCCGTCGGTCTCAGACGCGCAAAGATTTCCGGCTGGAATTGTGGGAGCGGTTTGAAATTAAAGCCCCCTGTCAACGACACCGTATCACCGATGCCGAAAACCCCGGGATTGATGATGCCGATGATATCGCCAGGATAGGCTTCTTCGACCGTACTACGTTCCTGCGCCACCAGACTATGCGGTCTCGCCAGGCGAATGTCCCGACCCAATCGGTGATGTTTGACCACCAGATCCCGCTCAAACCGCCCGGAGCAGACTCGAAGAAAGGCGGTGCTGTCACGATGCTTGGGGTTCATGTTGGCTTGCAGCTTGAACACATAGGCGCTGAACGGCATCTCAATCGGGTTGATGGAGACTTCGCCCCCATCCTCACGGTCGGCAGGCCGTGCGCCGGGACTCGGCGCCATCTGCACGAAGGCATCCAAAAAACTCTCGATGCCAAAGTTGGTGAGTGCCGATGCAAAAAATACCGGGGTAATGTCGCCCTGCAGAAACTGGTCACGCGTAAAGGGATTGCCGGCAATGTCCAAGAGATCCAAATCATGCTGGACCTGGTCCATGGTTTCTTGCGAGACACGACCTGTGACACTGAGTTCAGTGAGTGGCAAGGTCTCCGTCGCCACTTTCGAGGCTCCGCCATGGGCCGTCTTGCTGAACAGCTGCACCCGATTATCAGCCCGAGTCACGATGCCGACAAAATCGCTACCTGACCCGATCGGCCAATTGACCGCACTCGCATGAATACTCAAGGCTTGTTCCACTTCCGTCATCAAGTCAAGCGGCGGCCGTCCCGGCTGGTCCATTTTGTTGATCAAGGTGAGGACAGGAATGCGCCGCAGACGGCACACCGCAAAGAGTTTGCGCGTTTGGGCCTCCACGCCCTTGGCCGCATCGATCACCATGATAGCGCTGTCAGCCGCCGTGAGGGTGCGATAGGTATCCTCGGAGAAATCTTGGTGCCCCGGCGTGTCGAGCAAATTCATGACGGCGCCTTTGTAAGGAAATTGCATAGCCGAGGCGGTGATGGAGATCCCGCGTTCCTGCTCCATGCCCATCCAATCCGATGCGGTACTCTTCCCGCCCTTGCGTCCGCGCACCATACCGGCGGTCCGAATCAGCCCCGAATAGAGCAGCAGCTTTTCGGTCAGGGTTGTTTTGCCTGCATCCGGATGGCTGATGATGGCAAAGGTGCGCCGTCGCCCTGTGGCGGTCGCCAGTTCTGTTGAGAGCGTCATCTCAGTCGTCATGATTGGAGGCGCAGCATACCATATCGCATGTCAAAGCGGATGATCATCAGAAGCGCATTGAATCGTAGAGATACTCATACCCGGCCCGTTCCACAGCCCGACGGACGGCACCGAGCACAGCTGGAGTGTCGGAGTGAGGCAGCACGACCAGGTCAGGGGCGGCACGAAGTTTCGCCATCAGATGCTCCGTTTCCGCGCCGACCAATGTATCGCAGGTGGCGTACAAGCCTTCAGGCCCCTCCTCGACCTTGTTGTGCTTGTTCAAGATCGAGTGCAGCATGGCAATGAGTTCGGGTGTGGGAGTGGGCATGAGTAAGGCCGCTATCGCGCCGTGGTCGAGTCGAAGCGTTGCCGCCATCAAGAGTGGTGCTCCTCCGTTCGATCGCTGAGCTGCAGGCAACAGAATCTTCTCCTCCATCCCAATATGGCGAAGCAGCCCGGCTCGAAACTCATCATAGTGTCCCTGGTCGATCCGGCTCCCGGTGATCTTGGCTGCGTTGAGGAGTTTCTCCAGCCGTCGATGGTCATCTTCGAGAAACCGCGTTACGGGTCCCGACGATGGATGTGTGCCTGGTTGCATGTACCGCTGCCGTTCAGCTGACTTGTGTCACAAGTCAGCCTCCCCCGTTGCCTTTTCCCGGGAATGATCGGAAGAGCAAACTTCCAAATACGGAGCCTCAAAGAATACAGCCGAACGAGATGCAAATTCCACAGGTGTTCGTTGGCGTGAGAATGCACAGGGTTCGCATTCGGATAAGACGGTTGCCTCCCTCTCTCAAAAGGTCGGTCTGGCAAGATCATGAAGGCGATGGTCCACTCACCCCACCCGCCTAAATTTCTTCTCTTGCTTCATATTTTGGAAGTCTGGTCGTAGGATGTTTAGGGGAGGTGTGTATGTATCGTCGAGTGCTCTCACTCCTATTGGCAACGTTTCTGGAGAGTTTCTGGGAGACGGCTGGTGTTGCCGAGACAACCAGAACCACGAATGAGCTCATTGGGCCTGTTCGTAGCGTGACCATCAAGAAACTGGGTTACTCCACGACGGAAACCTATGATCGTGCGGGCCACCTCATCGAGGCCGTCATCGACATGGCATATGCCAATACTGCCACGTATTCCCTGTTCCGGTACGACCAGGACGGCCATCTCCAGGAGGAACTCGCGCTCGATCCCAGCGGGAGGCTGATGTTTCGGAAGCAGGTCGTGTATGCGCAAGACTCAGAGGGCCGGGACACTGCATCCGTGGCGACCTCGGAGAACGGCGGTTTTCAGTATGCCGAGTTTTCTTCCTACGACCAGCAGGGCCACCTCTCGGAACAACTGTGGATCAACCCTTCGATGGCCTACAAGAGTTTGTTCGACGTATTCGGGCGGCGCATTTATTCAGCCCGGTACAGCAAGGGTGAGTTGTTCAGTGAGTTGAAACACCAGTATGACGCGTGGGGACGGCTACATGAGCTCGTCATTTACAATGCGCACGGGACTGTGGCTGGTCGGGTCGCGAACGACTATGACGACAGGGGAAGGCGGGTGCGAGCGACGACCGAAGCGTTTGGCCAAGATCAGCAACAGACGTGGATCACTACCTATGAGTATGATGACATGGGCAACTGGATCAAAGAACTGACCGCAGAACACTCTTCTCCGTCACAGACCGCTACGGATTCCGCTCTTCCGCTCGTGCAAGAACGCCTGATCCAGTACTACCATCTGACTGAGAACACAACTCCATAAGAACCGCTCCTCCATCGAGTCCAGCTAGGCACGTCTTGTGGACCTGGCTCTTGAGGCCTAAGCGCTCAACCCAAAGTTATGTGGGGAGGTACTCGCGGTATGGTCTTATCGCCGCAGAGAAACGAACAGGCTGTTTCTCAGGCTCTCAACGACGCGCACGGGCCACGTGGCTCAGACAGGGTCAGACGAAGAAGGTGGAATAGTCAGTTAAACCGCAGACAGGCTGTGGGCACGACGAAACGCGGGAGCGTTGTGGGACGGGACTGATCCCTGTTCTTGTTGTTGACGGAACGCGGATATGGCAATGGTTTTCTCGATATGTGTAAGACCGGGAATTTGAGAAGCGGCTTGTTCAAACTCAAGCAGAGTCACATTCTTCTGACTGCGAAGCCATTGAAGAAATGGTTTCCAGACTGGCTCAAAGTGATGGAACCACCACCCTGGCGATGTATCTTCTCCTACGTCTTCTCTTGATGACGCTCGCAAGGCCCGACGCTGTGGCATGGGACTACGCGCCATCTCATTCTGATGAGGCTTCGTGGCCGTTAGCTGATGTAGAAGAACAATTCGTTCGTTCGGGTTTAGGTTATCCACAATTTCCCCATACTGCTCTGTACTACACACTGCATTGCTTGAAGTGTTAAGCAATTCAGGTGCCCAATACGTAAGATTTCAGTTTGCTAAGGTATTGTGAGATGTTCCTACAGAGGGTGAGTGACTCGACTGTATGAAATCGTAGCCATGTGTATTATCTTAGGACACTAATTTATTTCGCGTTTGACTCCTCGTTTCGAATTGAGCAAACTCACTTCTCCGATAAGATAAAAGAATGGCCTATGTTCTTGAGAGTCTGACGCCGATTCTGTTTCACGCATGAGGATGTTCTGCCAACATGAACTGTTTCATTATGGGACACAGCGTACTAACTTTTTGAATGCGATATGGCCCATAGCATCGTCTAATCTGATATGTTCACCACATGGAATACGAATCATCATGAAGACGTATCTAGATGTTGCGTGAAAATCTTCTTATTCTTGGTGTTTTATTATGAAACACTTCTCAAGTGTATGCTGTTCGACGAAGCAACATTTTTAAGCACAAACGAATGTACGTTGAAGTCAGGCCTTGACATGATCCATAACAGATCTCTCTGTATCGCACAGAAGACAGATTTGTAACGAAACAGCTCTGCGAGCTGGTTAAGAGAGTTGGTGTATCGGTTCCAAGGGGGCACCCACTGGAGCAGATTCAGGCGATTCGCCATGCCTGCTCTCCTGCGCGGAGAGTGTCGCGGGTTTCTTGGACTTGGTTCTGGAACCAAGAGAATGCGGGGTTGCGGCGGGTACAAACTTTTTAAGTCCGAAGGCTCTTAGTTTGCGATACAACGTCGAGCGGCTCACTTCCAAGTCTTTGGCCACCCGGGTCAAGTTTCCTCGATGCAGACTGATCGCCTTCACCAGCAACTCCGTCTCAATCCGGCGGTGAGCGGCCCGCAGGGAATCCAGTGAGTCCATCGTCTGGAGATCTTCGCTGGCCAGATCCAAATCTTGAGGAGTAATCTCCATTCCTTCCGCCATGATGACGGCGCGTCGGATCCGATTGCTGAGTTCCCGCACATTTCCTGGCCAGGAGTAAGTACGCAGCACGTCAACGGCTTGGGCCGTATAGCCTTGAATCGACTTGCGGTAGGTCATGGCGGCCTGCTTGAGAAAGACCATCGCCATGAGCAAGGTGTCCTCGCCCCGGTCCCGCAGCGGTGGAAGATGAATGCGTAACACACCAAGCCTATAGTAGAGGTCCTCCCGAAACAGGTTTTTGTCGATTGCTGTTTTTAGGTCGACATTGGTCGCGGCAAGGACGCGCGCATCGACATGGAGCGTTTCTTGCCCCCCGACCCGTTCGAAGGTGCCTTCCTGTAAAAAACGAAGCAGCTTGACCTGTAGGGTCGGCAGCAGATCGCCGACCTCATCAAGAAACAATGTCCCGCCGGCTGCCGCTTCCAGTTTGCCCTTTTTTTGTTGGACCGCTCCTGTGAAGGCGCCGCGTTCATGACCGAATAATTCCGATTCCAATAAGGTTTCCGGGATGGCTCCGCAGTTGATCGGCACGAATGGCCCGTGCTTCCTGAGACTTCGCTCATGGAGCGCTTGCGCGGTCAATTCCTTGCCTGTGCCTGTCTCGCCGGTAATCAGGACCGGCATCTCGGTGGTCGCCATCTTCCGAACCAAGTCAAAGACTGCGCAGATAGCGGGACTTGCTCCCACCATTTCGTTCACGGTTTCCACAAGCACCTCCCCGGTGTGGATTCCTGAAATAACAGCTTTAAGATCTTGTCTTGCTGAAGCACGTCTCCACGCTACGGTCTTGCATGGTTCACACCCTAGCCGGCCTGAATGGCTCTATTCGGAGTCATGATAATTGGTGATGAGTATATTCATGCCGTGTAAGTTAAGACGATACTCGATACGGATGGCTCTAGCTTATACCACGAAGAGGCACTATGGCTCTCGTCAAAGTACTTGCTCTGTTCTACGTATCACTCAGAATCTCCGTATAGCGTCTTATCTTGATACATAGCATTGAATATGAGGCAGTGATTAGTGCCTAATAGCTCTGTTATGTATTTTCAGTTAGGGGTGTATGGCCCTAGCGGCATCTCTATTGGAGGAGTGGTGCATATTGCTCACCATGGCATAGGGAGTGCTGTGCCCCGTGAATTCAGGACGATTGGCTTCAAGCCGTGTCGTTTCCGTCTTGTCACCGGAAATCTCCTCGCCATATTCTGAACCGCTGGGTCTGATGACTGCCGCCGTTTGAGACAGTGGGCTGACTATTTCTCATGATGGTATCCACGTTAGGACCTCACGGTTGTCCAAAGAGTTCATACACCCTGTAACGTCTCTTACTGCTCCCAGCCCTCCCAATGTAGGATACCGCACCACAGGGTAGCTGTGTACAATCAGTCTCCATCACGGAGACGCAATGGCGCAGTTTCCTCATACACGCACCTATAAACGGTTCCCCTTCCATGCTCCGCTCATCATAGGCGGCGAATCCCATATCTGTGAAGGGATGCTACGAAACCTCTCGATGGATGGTTGTTCGATCGTGTGTGATCGCGAATTGGCCCTTGACTGCAAGGTGCGCGTGAATCTGCTCTTGCCGGATCAGACGTCGTCCCTACCCATTGAGCTGGGCCGGGTAACCTGGGTGCAGGGCCGTGAGTGTGGAGTGGAATTTATCCAGCTGGCGTTGCACGCGAGGTTGCGCCTTAATCGTACGTTGCGAACCGCACTCATTCAGTTTCTCAACGCTCTCACGAATCGAGAGTTGCCGGAACAGACCGTCTCCGGCTTGTAATCGCTGGTCCTTGTACGGTGTCATGATCCCACGTAGGCCGCCCCTCGGTCTTCCTCGTCTACCCGTGGTTCTCAGAAACGGAACGTTTCACGAAGGGAACAGCGATTACAGGCAATCGCATGCTACAGATTCTTCGGCCACAATGAACCCAACTCCGGATACTTCGCGCGATAGTCGGCGTGACTGGCACGGATGACTTTCCGCGCTTCCTCCCGTCCATAGACGCTGGTGATTTCTACTTTGTGATGTGTCGTCCCTGGCGCGCTCTTATAGGTTAAAAAATAATGCTGAAGGCGATCCATGAGTGCCGACGGACATTGTGAAATGTCCGTGAAGCCTCCGTACACGGCATCGTCCCGCATCACGGCGATGATCTTGTCGTCGGCCTCGCCGCCGTCGGCCATGCTCAAGCCGCCGATCGGCAGCGCTGTGAGGAGGATGTCGCTGTGGGGAATGCTCTTTTCCGACAACACGCAAATATCAAGCGGATCGCCGTCCCCGACCATGCCTTTGCGGCGAGCTCGTTTGGCGAAGATGCCGGCGACGTGGTCTCCTGAGTAGGTCTGCGGAATGAGTCCATAGTAGACGGGACAGCAGTTGGAAAAGCGTTGTGGCCGATCCACCTTGAGAAAGCCGCTGTTCTTGTCCACTTCGTATTTGACCGTGTCGGTCGGGACAATTTCGATGTAGGCCGTGACTACATCGGGAGCTTCTTCCCCGATAGACACGCCGTGCCACGGGTGCGCCTTGAACATCAGTCCGAGCAGACGTTGAAAGGGGTCGTTCCCCGCGCGCATCTCGGCTGTATCCTCTCCCCTTCCCTTTGCCTTCCGCTCTTTCATGTCCCCTCCGGTTCTTTTCTGAGTATCTTGGCGAATTGCAACTTTCCTGAATTGTGCCCCAGTATCCCCCAAGATCTTGGTGGGAGCAATGGCTTCCTACCTTTCACCGCACAGTCCTATCAAGTCTTCCTTGTGGGTAAGTACGTAAGATGCCATAACGGAAGCCGAGGATACCGCGGGTATGGCAGAGGTTTCAGATTGGCCAGCATCTTCTGCGGCGGATCGAGGATGGTCCGATCTATTTTGATTGGAAGCGCGATCGTCGTCGGCTGATTTCTGAGGCTTCGTATTGGGAGGGATGCTTGACGCGCTTGCAGGGCGTGAAACTAACCTACTGACGTTCGTGTTATTTCCAAGACTATTCTGTAATGCAACGCCAGTCAGTCCCACTGCTGCCGAGAACTTGAGAGCAGTAGACTCATCTGCGTTTTCTATTGGATCGTCGGGCTCAAGGAAATCCTTATGGTCAGCTTCCACAACAGCGGCACCCTGAGCTTCCATCGAGTCGCGCAGTGCATCAGATCCACGTTTTTCATTCGGATGAGCTAACTGCGGTGTCTCTCGGGTAGCAATAACGTTCTCGCTAAGCTTCTCAGAAACAGCAGAAGGTCCATTTCTAGCAGGAGTAAGGATATCAGCCGTCACCGGTGCTTCAGTCTTGATTTCAATTGTCTTCTGCAAACCATCGGGTAGGCGGAATCCCTCCTCTTCACCCTCGATCAATAGACTCAGTCCAGAAGATGGTGTATTTTGGATTTTGTTGGTCTCACGC
>JACRQB010000244.1 GCA_016222925.1 Nitrospirota bacterium
CTCCGGCACGTCGAACCACTGCACCAACATCTCTTCCCACCAGGCCTCGGTGACGTCTTCTCCTGGATCTGTCCCTAGGAAGGCTACATCGTCTTGCTTGATGGACGAACCGACAAGCTGCGGCTGGAATTTCGCGCGAGTGATGACTTCCTTCGTGGCATAGCCGCCGATGATCCAAGAGTCCGGATCAGCGCGGCGAGACTTATAGGCCTTCAAGCCATGCTTAAGATATACGAAGATCTGCTGTTGAACCAAATCGGTGACGCCGGTCTGTGGAAGACTGAGCGTTTTTTCTATTTGCTTTCGCCAATGCCGATCGTCGTAGCGAGACGTGATCAGCTGCAACATCTTTTTCCCGAGGTCGGCATCAAGAGGCATGGTGTTCCGTTTTGATTCGTCGTTACTTGCGGCTATAGAGGCCGGTGAGGGAAGCTTTGGCCAGGGCATTCTGGTTGAGGTAGTACCCGATCATTGCGCCGGATGCCTGAGGCTTCAACGACAATTGATCTACTTTTAATGCGTACACCATAAAGATATAGCGATGCGGTTTGTGGCCGGCAGGAGGACAGGGGCCACCGTATCCGGGCTCTCCGAAATCCGTCAGGCTTTGCACCGCGCGTTGTGGCTCACCGGGGCCGCCTGGCTTTCCGGCGCCCGCAGCGAGTGCCGAAATATCCGGAGGAATGTTGAAGATGACCCAGTGCCACCAACCACTGCCGGTCGGCGCGTCTGGATCATACATCGTTACGGCAAAACTCTTAGTCCCCTTCGGAGCGTTGGCCCAACGCAATTCCGGCGACACATTGTCGCCGGTGCATCCAAATCCGTCGAAGACATGCGCCTTGCCGATCGTGCCCTTATGCTTGATGGTCGGACTGGTGAGCTGAAAATCGGCCGCAGCACTGATGCCGGGCATGAGTGCGATCGCGCATAGAATGCTGCTCCATATCGGTCTCATAGCTCGTCACCTCTCTCGATATGCGTTCTCAGGATCATGCCCATGGTGAAAAAACTCACAGCTTCTTCTGATACGTTCCGATCAACTGCGCTTCGGCGAGAATGTGCCCCTTCATGGCCTGTTCCAACTGAACTTTAGCCGGTTGCTTCAGATCCGGCAGTACGGCGTCAAGGGCGTAGAGCTTATGGAAATACCGATGTCGGCCGATGGGTGGGCAAGGTCCTCCATAACCCGTTCGTTTCCAATCGTTGACGCCCTCCTTGGTTCCCTCTGGGAGAACCTTCGCGCCTTCAAGCAGCCCCTCAGTTGTCGGCGATAGGTTATAGAGCACCCAATGCACCCAGGTCATTTTCGGTGCCGCTGGATCTGGCGCATCAGGATCATCGACGATTAACGCCAGGCTCCTAGTGCCGGCCGGCAAGCCGCTCCAGGCCAGGGGCGGCGACATGTCCTTCCCCTCGCAGGTATAGGCTGTTGGAATTGCCCCCTCGTGGCTGAATGCGGTGGACGTCATACGCACATTAATTGCCTGCCACCATCAGTTCTGAAATTTTCAGCGTCGGGCTCGCAATTCGTCCCCGGAACACGAGATCGCTCCCAATCACTTCGATATCCTTGAACATCTGCTTGAGATTCCCCGCGATGGTGATTTCTTCGACGGGATAGGCCAATTCCCCGTTTTCAATCCAAAACCCGCTGGCCCCTTTCGAGTAATCACCCGTGACCATATTGATTCCGAATCCGATCAACTCGGTGACGTAGAGCCCTTCCTTGACTGATCCGATAATCTCCTGAGCGCTCTTCGATCCTGGGACGAGATAAAAATTCGTCGGGCCGACAGACGGACTCTCGCCCACACTCCGTGATGCGTTGCCGGTCGAGGGTAACCCCAGTTTCCGTCCGGAATAGGTATCGAGCAGGTAGCTCTGTAGCACACCACGCTCCACGATCGTGTTCTTGCGCGTGGCTAATCCTTCACCGTCAAACGGACGAGATCCAAAGCCTCCGGCCATCCGGCCGTCGTCGTACACGGTCATGAGATCGGACGCAATCGTCTGACCAAGCTTATCGAGAAGGAACGAGGCCCGTTTATAGAGACCGTAGCCGGAAATAGCACCACACAAGTTTGCGAGCAGGCTCCCTGCCGTCTCTTGGTCGAACACCACCGGCACTCGCTTGGTCGCCACTTTGCGCGCGCCCAGGCGGCGAACGGCTCGCCCAGCCGCCTCCTGCCCGATCGATTCCGCTGAGGCCAGTCGTGCAAATTTGCGCTGCACCTCATACCAGGCATCCCGCTGCATAGCCCCGGTCGTGGACTCAGTCGCAATCGGAGAGACGGACAGGGAAAAGTTTGAACTCTTATAGGACCCGACGAACCCATGGCTGTTCGCCAGCACCACTCGTCCCGATGATGAATCAAACTCCGCACCTTCCGAGTTCGTAATGCGTGGATCAGTAGCAAACGCCGCCGCTTCTCCGCGCTTGGCCCAATCAATCTGCGTTTCCGTATCGAGCACGGTCTCATCATAGAGATCAAGACTCGGCTGGTCTGTCGCCATCTGAGCCGCATCCGGTAACCCTGATACGTCATCCTCAACAACCGCCCTTGCCAAGGTGCACGTGTCGGCAACAAGCCGTTCGAGAGAATCTTGTGAAAAGTCTGATGTCGAGGTCGTCGCCGAACGTTTTCCGATGAAGACGCGTAGTCCGAGCCGCTTCTCTCTCGCTTTCGTCAATCGATCGACCGTGCCGACCCGCACTTGGACCGAAAAGGTCTCGCCATCGGCCACCACGATATCGGCCTCTGTCGCGCCGCACGCTTTCGCACGAGACAGGACATCGGCAGCCAGCTGCGCATAGCCGTTGGTGATTGTGGCAGGCTCTGTTCCTCGTTGCCCTTGATGCACGCGCCCTCTTTTCTGTCAGTTGTCATTTGGTCGGCCTCTTTGTGGACCGTGAGACCAATGACTATTGACTCTCTTACCTCTGCGTACCGCCGACCGTGATTTCGTCGATTTTGATGGTCGGCAAGCCGACCCCGACCGGCACCGATTGGCCGTCCTTCCCACACGTCCCGATCCCATTGTCGAGTTTCAGATCATGCCCCACCATCGAGACCTTGGTGAGGATCTCCGGCCCGCTCCCGATCAATGTCGCTCCCTTCACCGGCTTCGTGATCTGTCCGTCCTCGATGAGGTAGGCCTCGCTGGCAGAGAACACGAACTTCCCGTTGGTGATATCAACCTGCCCACCGCCGAACGAGACCGCATAGAGGCCTTTTTTCACCGACCGAATAATGTCCTGAGGATCCGACTCACCGGCTAACATGAAGGTATTCGTCATCCGGGGGAGGACCACGCTTTGATAATTCTCACGCCGACCGTTGCCGGTCAGAGGAATGCCCATGAGGCGAGCGTTGAGCTTATCGGTGATATAGCGGCGGAGAATGCCCTTCTCGATGAGTGTCGTGCAGCTCGTTGGCGTTCCCTCATCATCCATATTCAACGAGCCTCGGCGAAACGGAAGGGTTCCATCGTCGACGATCGTACAGACGTCCGAGGCCACGCGTTTCCCGATCAGGCTTGAGAAGGCCGATGTCTTTTTCCGGTTGAAGTCGGCTTCCAAGCCATGTCCGATCGCCTCGTGCAATAAGATCCCTGGCCATCCGCCGGCCAATACCACGGGCATCACTCCGGCCGGAGCATCCACAGCGGACAAGTTCAGGATCGCCTCTCTCGCCGCTTCTCGCGCATAGCCCAAGTGTCGATTGTCCTCGTGGTAGTACTCGAACCCAACCCGGCCGCCTCCGCCGAAGCTCCCGACTTGTCGATTGTCACCGTCCTCAGCAATACAGGTGATCTGCAGACGGGACAACGGTTGGATATCGCCGACCAGCGTCCCATCAGAGGTCGCAACCGCCACCACCTTGTATTCGGTATTAAAAGAAGCCATGACGTTCTTAATGCGGGGGTCGTACCGTCTGGCCTCGGCATCAATTTCGTTCAACAGCGCCACGCGATCAGCCGTGGCAACCTCAGCCTTCGCCCGTTCGATCGGATAGAGGTCTCTGGTTGGTCGGCGCTGGGTAGGCACCGGAACTGGGGAATCTCCCTTGGGGGAGTTAGCGATGTAGCGTGCCGTATCGGCCGCAATCTCCAAATCCTTCTTCGTGAGTTCATCCGAGTACGCAAACCCTGTTTTTTCGCCGGCAGTTGCACGGACGCCAACCCCCTGAGACACACTCTTGGCAGCACGCTTCACGATGCCTTCTTCCATCGACACCGACTCTGAGGTGCGGGACTCGAAATAGAGATCCGCATAATCAACATCCCTCACGTTCAAACGATCGAGTGCGTGTTGAGCTTCGAGTTCAGTGACACCGAATTTCGTTAGCTGAACCGGCTCGGGCATAGTGATAGGCGCCTCCTTGTCTCTCATTGGGTGATGGGCGAGTATAGCCCATTCATTTCCGCCGTCGCAATGCAATGACTCCTCACTGATCGGGATGCTGAAGTCGTTTCCGAGTTATCGTTTGACATTCCATACTCCCGACAGTAGACTTTCCCCACTTCTCTCACGGCAAACACTGGATATAGAGGAACGCGCTCTAGGCTCGTTATGGCACAGCCTCCCCCCGCTTTAAGTTTCGACCACCTGTCCGAGAGCGAATTGACCGCCAAGCTGGAACCCGAACTGCTCCCTAAACATATCGCGGTCATCATGGACGGCAACGGGCGGTGGGCGGAACTCCGCAGTCTCCCTCGCATCGCAGGCCATCGCGAAGGCATCAATTCCGTCAGGGAGATGATCACCCTCTGTCTGGAACTCGGCATTCATGCCCTGACGATCTATGCGTTCTCACAAGAAAATTGGAACCGTCCGACACAAGAAATCAGCGCGCTCATGGGACTCTTGGAGCATTACCTCTCCACGGAGCGAGCCAGCTTGATTGAGCAAGGCGTGTGCTTCCGCACCATCGGTCGCCACGAGTTGCTCCCTCCATCGGCTCAACACTGGATTCGCACGACCGAGAAGGAAACAGCGCATCTCGATAAGCTGATCCTAACGGTCGCCCTCAGCTACGGAGGACGAGCGGAAATCGTCGATGCCGTAAAAACACTGGTCGAGAACGTCCAGGCGGGAACCGTCCACCCGAGCCGTATCGATGAAACCACGATTCAACAGTACCTCTACACGCACCCACTCCAAGATCCGGACTTACTGATTCGGACGAGTGGAGAAGCCAGGATCAGCAACTTTCTCCTGTGGCAACTGGCCTACACAGAGTTGTGCTTCACGTCGACCCTGTGGCCGGACTTTCGACGACGGGAGTTTCTGCTCGCGCTGATCGAGTATCAAAAACGGGAGCGCCGCTTCGGCCGAGTGTTGAGTACGGTGTCTTCGTAACCCATGTGGGACATCCACCCATCACCGAAGCAATCGCCCACAGCTCACTATCCGTGACCACCCCACCAGCACGCCCCAAACAGTTCGATATTAGGCGTCTCTACACTGCTGTCGTGCTGATCCCGGCGGTCTACCTCATCATCGTACACCTCGCTCCCTGGGCCTTAACGCTGCTCTTGATCGCCGTCGGCTCTCTTGCCCTGCTCGAGCTGTATCGTCTCAGCTTCCAATCGCGGTTGAATCAAGTCCTCGTCGGCGTCGGGTCGGCAACCTTTGTTCTGACACTTGTCCGATCTCATGTGTCTCTCCCGCTTCCTGAACTTCTTCTCGGCGGTGCCTTTGTGATTGCAGTGACGGCCTCTTTAGTCGTCACATCAGCAGAACATCGATGGAAGGACGCGCTGATCACCATGTTCGGCGTGTGCTACGTGGGCGTCACACTCAGTACCATTGTATCGACCCGCTCACTGCCGACAGGCGAATTCCTCGTGCTGTTTCTGGCGGTCGTCACATGGGCTTCTGACACCGGAGCGTACTATGCTGGGACTCTGTGGGGCAAACACCCTCTCTTGCCGTCGATCAGTCCCAAGAAGACCGTCGAGGGGGTACTCGGAGGGCTCGCACTGGCCGTCGCTGCCGCCATCGTGGCTC
>JACRQB010000245.1 GCA_016222925.1 Nitrospirota bacterium
GACTTCGATATTGCGGTCCTGCGCAAGCAACTTGGCCTGACGATGAATATCCTCCACCAGCGACTCCATGGCGACAGGCAGCGACTCCACTCTGACTTCACCCATGTCGGCACGTGAGAGGAACAACAGTTCGTCGACGATCCGCGTCATTCGATCGATCTCTTCCAGATTGCTCTCCAGCACCGACTTATAGTCGTCAAGCGAACGAGGTCGCCGCAGCACCAGGTCTGTTTCGCCTTTCATCACCGTCAGAGGAGTCCGCAACTCATGCGAGGCATCGCTGGTGAATTGACGAATCTGGCGAAACGACGTATCCAGCCGGCCGATCATATTGTTGAAGGTGGCGGCCAGGCGGCCGATTTCGTCGTGAGCCGCCGGCATGCTCAGGCGTTGACTCAAATCCCCAGCGGCAATGCGCTGCGCCGCAAGGGTAATCTTATCGACAGGACGTAACGCTCGTCCCGCCAAGAACCATCCCCCTGCCAGATCGGCACGGAAATCAGCCTCAACGGAGGCTCCTTGGGATACTTGGCCGACTCAAAGACTCTCTGTCCGGCAAACGCGGCATCAAGGGCGGTTCGGCTCAGCGGAACTTCGTGTTGTTTGATATTCGGAGAACGGATCGTGATCGTGCCGGAGGGGCTGAAGATCTGGAAGAACTTATCGATTCGCGTCAGTTCGGGAAATTGCGAGAGCAGTTCCTCTTCGTTGATCAGTGGAAGAAATCCTCGCTCTTCGAGCGACCGCACCGCCGTCATGGCCGTATCTTCCAACGATTCATCGACTGTGTCGCGGAGACTTCTCGCCGTAATGGCGTACAGCACTACGGAGAAAATGATCAAGACCAGGGCTAGGGCGGTCCCATACCACAGGGTCAGCCGGACGCGTAGCGGCATGGATCAGCTCCTGCTCGGTGGTGACGACGTCATGCTGTCGGTTCGCTGCGCCTCAAGTCACTGGATACGCGCGGGGCTTGTGTCAGGTTCACGCTAGTCGGCCTTCAACATATACCCGCTACCGCGAATGGTATGGATCAGTTTCTTGGTTCGGCCTCGATCGATTTTGTTCCGAAGGTAGTTCACATAGACATCGATGACGTTCGTAAAGGTGTCGAAATCTTGATTCCACACATGTTCGGAGATCATGGGCCGAGTGAGGACGCGGCCGGTGTGACGCATCAGATATTCGAGCAAAGCATACTCTTTCAGCGTCAAATCGATGCGTTGCCCACCCCGGGTGACATCACGGGTAGCCGGGTTGAGCATCAGATCATCCACCTGTAGAATTCCTGGGCTTTCGGATGCTCCACGACGCAACAGGGCTCGAACACGCGCCAAAAGTTCATCGATCGCGAACGGTTTGGTCAGGTAATCATCGGCGCCGGCATCCAATCCTTTGACCCGCTGGTCGATCTGGGATTGCGCCGAGAGAATCAGCACCGGTGTGTGGACCCGTTCGCGACGAATATTCTTCAGCACATCCAGACCAGACATGGAGGGCAGCATCACATCGACGACCAGGAGGTCATAGTTGGTTGCCAGGGCCATCTCTAATCCCTTAGCTCCATCCTCACAAAGGTCGACGGCATAGCTCTCTTCTTCGAGCGCCCGCTTAATAAAACAACCGACTTTGGTTTCATCTTCTATGACAAGCACGCGCATACACACCCCAACAAATATTGAGCAGCGGCGTGATTATACCAGACCGAAGACTATGAATCATGAAGCGTACAGTGGCTCTCACTCGTCACGAAGCGGGGACTTAGGTCGAATCGCCGGGGAAGGTTTGTTCCAGAGAGGTAATCATGGGCTTGCCGTCGCGGATCGTGAAGACCAGTGTTTCCTCGCCTTCCGTCTTGAACTCCCGATTGGCCTGGCGAAGCGTCTCTGTCGACTTGAAGGAGACTTTCGCGCTCCGCTCATCCGCAGCCAACGACACGGACGTACTCGTACGAGTGAAGTCGTGGGCGCTGGGAAAGGCGAAGCTCATGGCGAGCGTCTTTCGGTAATCTTCCCGCGTCAGCATGGCTACTTGTTGTTGCGGGCCTTGCTTCAGATGAATGGTGATGGTCGCGTCGTGAGCAATGTGGCGCAGGAGGCCGTCGACATCTTTTCGTCGAACAGCTTCGTCGAGTGCGTCGAGAAGATGGTCGATCCTTTCACGAGTCAGACGGACATCGGACTGGAAGGGCTTCACCTGCGAATCTGTGAGAACCACGCTGGGCTGACTTGTCGGTACATGGGGAGCCAGAAATTTGGTGACCAGACTCTGATTCTTGAAAATCGCGTACCCTGCGTATCCGATGGCCGCTGTGGCACCCAGCACAAAGAGAATGACGATGGTCTTTACCATCGAGAAGCGTGGCGGCGCTCGCTTCTCGGTTCTCTCATCGGTCCCCTGCTTCGTGGCGACCATAGATCAGCTCTCCGGGCTGAAGATATGAGGTAACAATAGCGTGAATTATGTGAAAAGCAATCAAAGCCGACGGCGCTGCAGGCCGATGTACTCCGCAGAGCACGTGCCGAGCCCGACGGCTGCTTTAGGCAAGGCCTCCTCACTACGCAGCAATTGTTATGACCACAAAATCCTCTCCAAAA
>JACRQB010000237.1 GCA_016222925.1 Nitrospirota bacterium
CGATAGAGGAGCACACCCAGATGAATATGACTGTCGGCAAATTTCGGATCCAGATGAATATTATAGCGATAGGTCTCCATCGCCTTGGAGACGTCCTTCGTCTCTTCGTACAAGTACCCGAGATAATCTCTCACTTTGAGTTCAGCCGGTTTCGCCTTTAAGATCTCGGTCAATTGGCTGATCGCCTTGGTAAACTCTTTCTTCTCTCCATAGATGAGCGCCATGCGTAACTGTGCATCGAGGTCGCCAGGGTTGTCTTCCAGCAGCTTTTCCAGCTCCGCAAGACCTCCAGCGTAATCTTTGGTCGCGACATACAACTGGACCAGATGTTGTCGAATATCCCTGTTCCGAGGATTCACTTGCTGGAGGTACTTCTTGAGCACGGCGATCGCTTTGTCCTTCTCTTGGCGGGATTCGTAGACCGATGCTTGAGCTAAATATGCGGGCTCGAACGCCTGGTTCACGGCGATGGCCCGATCGAAGTTGGCCACCGCCTGCTCGCTATTTCCCGCTTCGATCGAAATACGGCCCAAATAGTAGTAGCCGATCGGCGAATCCGCGGTATATTGCAACCCTTTTTTGACGACCTGCTCCGCCTCGGCCATGCGCTTCTGGTTCAAGAGAATGAGTCCCTTCGGGAAGTAGGATTCGCCTCGTTCCGGATCACTCTCGATGGCCTTGTCTAATAACTCCACGGCACGCTCCGGCTTCCCCGCGCTGGCCAAGATGCCGGCCATGTGGGTCAACATTTGCGGTTCCTGTCCCGTTCCTTCTCCGACTTCATCCGCATACTGCACCGCTTGGG
The DNA here is from genome assembly GCA_016222925.1 of Nitrospirota bacterium. Taxonomy (GTDB): domain Bacteria; phylum Nitrospirota; class Nitrospiria; order Nitrospirales; family Nitrospiraceae; genus Nitrospira_D. Next base: position 806 of record JACRQB010000237.1, read on the forward strand.
TCACATCACCCAACGCAAAATACAGTGCGGCCAAACGAGATTTGACCTCGCGGGACTTTGGATCAACCTTCAGAGCGGCCTGATATTCCTTCAACGCCCCGTCGAGGTCCTGCGCGAGTTCCGCTTGATGTCCCATCATGAAATGATAGGTCGCATCGGACTCCGGAGTCGGTAGCGGAGGTGGCGACGTTGTGGCTGGTGACGGAAGCGTTGCCTGCGGCTGAGGCGAGGCTGCGCAGGCGACCATGGTGCCGGAAAGGAACAAAAAAAGCAGTATCGTCCCCAACAAGGGCCTCCCATACAGTCTGAGCAACCGATTGTCGAAGATCGTTCGTGTGTTCCGCATCTCTCTTAGGTTAAGACACGTAAAAGGTGAGTCTATAAGGTGATTATACCGAGTGTCCGGACGATGCGCAAACGACACTCCACTACGACTCTCGAAGATCGAGGCTTTCGAATTTGGCGAATCGGTCCTGAAAAAACAACTCTTTTTTCCCAATGGGTCCATTACGGTGTTTACTGACGATAATGTCGGCAATCCCTTTGCGCTCCGAATTCTGGTCATACACATCTTCCCGATAAATAAACATGACCACATCGGCATCTTGTTCGATCGCTCCGCTCTCCCGCAGATCGGCCAGCATGGGGATCGGCGGCTTCCGGGCCTCCACCGCTCGGCTCAACTGGGAGAGGGCAACCACCGGCACATTCAGCTCCTTCGCCAAGGCCTTTAATGAGCGGGAAATATCGGAGATCTCTTGTTGACGAGACTCCGAATCGCTTCGCCCTTGCATCAGTTGGAGATAATCCACGATGAGGAGATCAAGCCCCTTCTCGGCTTTGAGCCGGCGGGCTTTGCCTCGCATTTGCTGGACTGTGATGCCGCCCGTGTCGTCGATATAGATCGGCGCGAGCTCCAACCGGCCGGCCGCCTCCGCCAATCGCCACCAGTCTTCTTTTTGAAGCTTCCCCGTCCTCAACGCATGCGAATCCACCCGTGCTTCCGACGCGAGCATGCGCAGAACGATCTGTGGCTTGGACATTTCCAAGCTGAAGATCCCGACCACCGTATTGGCATGAATGGCGGCATGAGTGGCAAACCCTAACGCAAGGCTTGTCTTGCCCATACTTGGCCGCCCCGCCACCACCACCAAGTCCGAAGGCTGAAGCCCGGCGGTAATATCGTCGAGGTCGTAGTACCCCGTGGGAACCCCCGTGACGTGTTCCTTTCGCTTCGAAAGCTTATCGATGACATCCAGACTTTCCTTAATGACCTGGCTGATCGGGCTGAACGACCGTTCCAGCTTGCCTTGCGCAATGCTGAAGACCGATCGCTCGGCAAAATCCAGCAGATCATCGATTGAGGCGGTGCCTTCATAGCCTCTCGTCAGCACCTCGGTAGAGGTGCTGATCAACTGACGAGCCACTGCTTTGTCCCGAACGATCTTACAGTGATACCGGATATTGGCTGAGCTGGGAACGATCTGGACAAGTTCTGCGAGAAAGGCAGCGCCTCCAATTGCTTCAAGTTCACCGCGAGATTTCAATCGCTCGGTCAGCGTAATCTGATCGATCACTTCGCCGGTGTCGGACAGTTCAAGCATGGCTTGAAAGACCTTCTTATGGGCTGTCCGATAGAAATCTTCCTCTACCAGCAGTTCCATCGCCTTCGGCATGGCGGCGTTATCGAGGAGGATGGCACCGAGTACCGACTGCTCCGCCTCCAAGTTCTGTGGAGGAAGTTTCGGTTGAGAGAGATCCACCATCCCGACGGATTTCATACCGTCCCTTCAAGGTCGGCACGCAGGCTTACGATGAGACCTGCGGTCGAGACCGTTCTCTTCCGAAAATGAGCCCGACCGAGCGATCCTGCGATTCCACGGCCATCCCTCGGATGGAGCACCACGACCTGCTCGGGTTTTGAACGGTCCACCCCGATGACTATAATGGTACCGATATTCGCCTCAAGACCAGCCTTGATTGCGACACCAACCAAATCTCGTCCCGATGGATCTACCGCTTGTTGAATCGTTCGTATCCCCGCCTGGCGAAGTTGTTGTGCGACCGAAACTAATCGCGTGGACAACCCTCGAGGCGCAATGACCAAGACCTCTGGTCCCACAGACTTCGTCCTGTCGGGAAGGCTCAGCCCTCGGAAGAGCCGGTCCACAGTGAGGGCAAATCCGGTCGACGGAAGGTTCCGACCGAATCGTCCGATGAGCTGGTCATAGCGCCCACCACCGCCTAACTCCACCCCAATACCCTCGGTAAAGACGTCAAAGACGATCCCGTCATAGTAGTCGAACCCTCTGAATTCTCCAAGATCCAACAAGACGGTCTCTTGAAACCCGGTTGCGCAGAGCAACTGATACACGTTCTCCAGTCGGTCCAACGCTTGGACCAGTGACCGTTCACCCTTGGCTAAGGTGCGTCCTTTCGAGAGGACTTCAGCTTGTCCACACAGCTCCAGCACGTCCAAAATTCTGTGCGCTGACCGTTTGGTCACTCGCTCCTGCGACAGGATCTCTCCCAGCCTCGGTAGATCTCTTCTTGCCGCTGCCTGCTCAGCCCGCTTCTGCCCTTCCGGCGACAGTCCTGCACGGATGAGAAGCCCCTTAAAAAATCCGACATGCCCCAGTGAAATCTTGAATGAACGCAATCCAACCTGTCGTAGGCACTCGATCAACAGGATGATGATTTCACTATCGGCAGACGCATCATCAGCCCCGATGAGCTCGGCGCCGACCTGAAAGATTTCCCGATCTCGGCCGGCATGTTCCGGTTCATACCGAAAGACGGTCGCCCGGTACGATAGGCGCAACGGAAAATGCGTGCCCACCATGCCCATCGCCACCGAACGGGCAATCTGCGCCGTGACATCGGGCCGCAACAACAGAATACGGCCGGTCGTCCGGTCGACGATCTTATAGGAATTCTCTAATAGCGTCGGTTCGAGGCCTGGGGCCAACACATCGAGGTACTCGAACGTCGGAAGAATAATTTCGTCGTACCCAAAACGATTGCAGTACGCCAGCAATTCAGCTTCCAGGTGCCGAACCTGGCGCGCGGCCTCCGGCAGGATGGTGGCCATCCCGACCGGAACCAATGAGTGCTCGCGCAAAGAAGGGGGCTGCCTCGAAGAAGTCCTACGCACCGGAGGAGCAGAGGCCATAAGTACCTGGTCGCGAGAACCGTTATAAAAGGTTGGCGACCTTGACTGACAGAATATTCGAGCTGAAACGGATCTGATCCAGGACCGCAGATGGGAATTCCGTATCGGAACCGATGATCAGCAACGCATCTCCCCCTCGCTTCTCCAAGGCACACTGCATCCGTAAGATATTGATGCCATGATCCCCTAGGACCTTTCCAACCATACCGATAACCCCTGGTCGATCAACATTATGAATCAACAACATATGCCCTTCAGGCACCACTTCAACTTTAAATTGTTCGATCTCCGTCACGCGGGCATCTTTCTTATGATATAGCGTCCCCGCGACTTGATGTGAAGCCTTGCCGGCCTCAACCCGAACTCGGATCAAGCTCGTGAAATCCCCGGCATCCGTGCTCTTGATTTCTTTAACTTCAATACCCCGCTCTTTCGCCACAATCGGGGCATTCACATAGTTCACCGGATGTTCCATGATCGGACTGAGCAGGCCCTTTAAGACGGCGATGGTCAAAGGTGCGATGGAGAGCGTGGTGACCTCCCCGCTGTATTCCACCGTCACTCGTTCGATTCCCCCTTGAACCAGTTGAGCTTGAAGCGCGCCGAGCTTTTCGGCCAGCGTCAGGAACGGTTGCAACCGAGGCAACAATTCCGGAGCGACCGACGGAATATTGACGGCACCCTTCGCCACTCCCTTGGTAAAGTAGTCGACCATCTGCTCCGCAATGCCAATCGCGACGTTTTCCTGAGCCTCGATCGTTTGGGCTCCGATATGCGGGGTGCAGATGAAGTTATCCAAGGCGAGGAGCGGATTGTCGGGTTTGACCGGCTCCTCTTCAAACACGTCGAAGGCAGCGGCGGCGACGCGCTTGGTTTTCAAGGCCTCGCATAAATCCTGTTCATTGATGATGCCACCTCGGGCGCAATTTGCGATGAGCACGCCGGGTTTCATCTTGGCGATGGCCTGCGCGTTGATGATCCCACGTGTCTCCGGCGTCAGCGGTGTATGGACTGAAATAACGTCCGCCCGCCGGAATAGTTCTTCGAGGTCCAGCATCGTCACGCCCATTCGCTCGGCCCGCTCCGGCGCCAAATACGGATCAAACGCAACGACGCTCATGCCGATCCCCTGGGCCATCTTGGTCAGGTGACTGCCAATCTGTCCTGCGCCGATGATACCGAGGACCTTATTGTAGAGCTCGACGCCCATAAATTTGTCTTTTTCCCATTTGCCGGCCTTCACCGACGCGGTGGCTTGGGGAATGCGGCGACTCATCGCACAGATCATCGACATCGTGTGTTCAGCCGTGGTGACCGTGTTGCCGCCCGGCGTGTTCATGACGACGATGCCAGCCATTAAGATTTCTTGCGCTTTTCCGACACCACTTCCCAGCTTCACAGAATGTCCGAGTCCCTTCAGGACCATTTCGGTCGCGGCCAATGCGGTAATCACGTCAAATGAATCCGCATACCCCATGTGAGACAGTCGAAAGATCTTCCCCTTCAGGTGATCCTGACCGCCGGCAGCCGTCATGCCATATTGCACACGGAGATTCTTATAGATAGCCTGTCCATCAACTCCATCCGGAGCACAGACCGCCGTCAAGGCATCGCTCGGCGACTCCTTTGGGAACAGCGCCATCCCAGCGGCCTTCACCCCTTCCCGCATCGCCAGAGCCAGTCGGCCCTGCCGTTCAAACATTTTCTCCAGCCCTTCCGCCTTCATCATTCGGAAGACCTCTTGAAGTCCGATGATGAGCGAGACGGTCGGAGTGAATGTCGTCTGATTCTTGACCTGGTTTTCACGTTCTTTCTTGAAGTTAAAATAGAAGGCGGCGTTCTTCGCCTTATCGGCCAATGCCCATGCTTTCTCACTGACACTGACAAACGCCATGCCGGGAGGGAGCATGAGGGCCTTCTGAGAGCCTGTGATCACAACATCCAATCCCCAGCCGTCCGTCTTGATATCAAATACGCCAAGCGCGGTAATGGCATCGACCACCAAGATAGTATTGTCATAGCCTTTAATGACCTCACCCAGTGCCTTGACGTCATGGGAGACTCCCGTCGACGTCTCGCTAGCCTGAACATACACCGCCTTGATCGAAGGATCTTTCTTCAGGGCATCGGCGACCTGTTGTGGATTGACGGCCTGTCCCCACTCGACCTTAATCTCGCTCGCCTGTACTCCAAAGGTCTTACACAGCTTGCCCCAGCGCTCTCCAAACTTGCCTCCGTTGACATATAGCGCCTTGTCTCCGGGAGACAAAAAGTTCGACACGGCCCCTTCCATACCACCCGTACCGGACGCCGCCAACATCAACACATCGTTCCGCGTTTGAAACAGCCACTTCAGTCCTTCGCGAACCTCCGCAAAGATCGGATCAAACTCGGGTGCACGATGATGGATCATCGGACGAGCCATCGCCAGCAACACTTCCGGGGGAACGGGCGTTGGGCCTGGAGCCAAGAGATACCGCTTCAACATCGATCGATCCTCCTTAACAGTGCAATTTTTGGTGGGTACCACTGGGAGAGGCGGTACGCTATCATTTGCACCGGGAAGCTGTCAAGAAATAGACCGGCGCAAACGAAGCCCACATCAGGAATTTTCCTCTCGCGGGGACGCGATGGAATATCTTTCAGGCGCTCACGCGTCATCGCCTTTCGACTTCCCGATATGACACAAGAAGACCAGGCCTTACCTACTCCTTTCTTGACAAGTCTGCGATGGATCGATAGGCTCACTTCACACAGATGCTGCTCATAATGTCTCAGCGATCCCCACAATCAGTCACCAGAACGATGGTCGTTGCATGTTGGATCATCGGCACAAGTGCGTTGATGCACCCATGTGGAAGTTGGGCAGACGACATTCCCCCTGGTCTTCCTTCAAGCATTGTTTCAACTCCCGATATGGGCCCCTTGCAGGAGGACGACGACGTCGATCCGAATCTTGTCCCGTTGGAGCCTGAACTGACGCTCTCGCCCCCCGATTTATCTTCCACCGAGGACAAGCCCGAACAGCTCGGAGACGCAACCGCTCAAGACACCACGAATACGGACAATCAGGGCACCGTCTACAACATTCCCGTCGTCATTGATCAGTCCGTGCAAAGCCATATTCATTTTTTCAATACCTCAATTCGAAATCGGTTTGAACAATGGCTCTTGCGCTTCAGCCGTTATCGCCCGTTGGTCGAAAACATTTTTGCCGAGTTCAATCTTCCGAGCGACCTCGTGAATCTCTCCCTTGTTGAGAGCGGGTTCAACCCCTACGCCTATTCACGGGCAAAAGCTACGGGCCCATGGCAGTTCATGAAAGGGACCGGATTACTCTATGGGTTGCGGATCGATCACTACGTTGACGAACGGCGCGACCCTATCAAATCCACCGTGGCCGCGGCGCGGTACCTGCGAGACCTCTACGATTTATTCGGCGCGTGGCCTTTGGCCATGGCGGCCTACAATGCGGGCGAAGGAAAGGTGCTACGGGCTCTTCACAAGGCGCAGGCCGAATCCTTCTCGGAGATCTCACGAACGAAGCTCATTCGGCTAGAGACAAAGCAATATGTTCCCCGAATTATGGCTGCAACGATCATTGCGAAGAACCCCGACCAATACGGGTTCAAGCAAGATTCCGCTCCTTTGCATGAATTCGAAGAGGTCGTCGTCACCCGCCCCTTGCATTTCCGGGCCATTTCAAACGTCACCGGCATTCCCTATAACGAGCTTCGGTTATTGAATCCAGAACTTCGGCGAGATGCGACACCTCCAGGCGATACGGCCTACCATCTGAAAATTCCTGTTGGAATGAGTGCAAAAGTGTTGGAATTGATCGAACGAGTTCCCACCTACAAGTTTCCTCCCCTGCCAGCAATTCAAGATCGACAGGTTCGACAGGCCAAGGCCGGTTCTGCTCACTGGTATCGAGTCCGAGGGGGCGACACGCTTGAAAAGATCTCTCGAAGATTCAGGATTCCTATCAAGACCCTTAAATCCCACAATGGCCTTTCAGGTCCTGTTCTTAAAACCGGTGAACTGCTGAACATCGGTCGGTAGCAGCTGGCGTTCCCACGAAGATTGCTGCACCGACTGCTCGTCAGAGGGTAAGTTGCCTACGGTTTGGATGGCTTGGCGGGTGCTGAAAGAGCGGGAGCGGTCGGTGCCGGCTCCGGATTTTTCTTCGCCTCCATCACCTTCACACGCATGGCGGCTTCGCTCGTCAGCGGAGAGTTGGGATAGGTCTTCATCAGCTCCTGATAATGCTTCAAGGCTTCATCGGGCTTCGAGCGATTCTCTTCCAATCTGGCAACCTCAAAGAGCGCATGATCCCGGTTCATCGCGCCAGGAATCTCGAGGATCGTCGAGTAGGTCTTGACCGCTTGATCAAGGTCTCCCTTGAGCTGGTAGGCGTAGCCTAGTTTTTGATGCACGAGACCGAGAAGCGACACATGAGTCCCATACGTAGAAATAAACCGGTTATACGCCTCGATCGCTGACGCGAGATCGTTCGACTGAAGATAGGCATTGCCAAGGCTGAATTGCGCGAGCGGGGCCGTCGGAGTGCGAGGATACTCATTGACCACCCGCTGGTACAGAGCGATCGCTTCTTTTAAATTAGCTGACGCTTTCTGCGGATCACTGGCCGCACGGGCAAATAGATGGACGGTCGCTTCTCGTTCAAGATCCTGCGCCTTCCCAGCATTTTGTGCGTCAAACCACAAGACGCCCCAGACCCCTCCCCCCATCAGAAGGAGAAGCACAAACCCAACCACAATCGACCAGCGATAGGTCGCCAGTCCGAGCATCCAATGCTCAAGCCCGCTCACGAGGTGAGCTTCATCCACTGGCAACGTCCGAGGTGGAACTTTAATTCGGTATGTCATCAGAAATCATCACCTAA
>JACRQB010000021.1 GCA_016222925.1 Nitrospirota bacterium
CCAGCGGACGGTGAACACTCGAGTCTGGACCTCGCCGGGAGACATATACGTTGCAACCTGGAGTATGACTTCTGTCCAACCGTCAATGAGCGCCGGGGAGGAGAGCAGCTTGATCACTGGGCCGAGTTCACGAAGCGTAATGGCGATTACCTTGTCGAACTGTCCATTCGCCGGAGCAACCTCCGCAGCTACCGCGGCTGTAGTCATGCTTGGCAAACGGCGAAGCTCAAACCGTGCGAAGCATCCGGAGCTCTGTAGGAACTCCTTCAGCCCGGTCTCGGCGGCCGCCTCACGCTCCGGGACGTCCTTTTGATCTGGGCGCCACTGGGGTGCCCAAAGAACGAGCGCGGATGCTCCGCTATCGCAGACTGGAGTTTGGGGCGATGGTGCGACACCAACCGTCGTCGTAGCACAACCGATGAGGGTGGCACATGCTGCCGCCATCGTTGCGTGATGGAGCAAAATGAACGGACGATGCATCTGCGATTTCAGACGCTCACCATCGAATTTGTGCGTTGAGATAGGCTCCTCTCGGATCAATTAAGAACGATACCGCTCGTGGTTCGCCATGTGCAGGTTCTGCGTAACTATATGGGAAAAGGATGAAGTTGCGGTTGAAGCTAATCGAGATCTGCAGGAGCACTTTTTCGAAACTTCCTACTTAGGCCGGCGAACGATTTTGTTAGGGAACCTTGAGAGGTCCTGGGGTCCACAGCGACCGCTGGCAGCAACTTTTCTCCACTAGAAAACCGACCCACGTCGATCCAGGCTTCGCAACCGATCGAGTTCAGTTCCGACGCGATCGAAGTGGTGAGTCCAGGCTGTGCAGGGTTCTGTGAGATGAAATTCATCTTGTGGACCAATAGGAGCAGTCCCCACATTACAACGCCGTTTCACTGACAGCCTATTCCTCTCTAGTAGGTCTGCAGCTTTCTCAGCATCTCTTGGGCTTACCCGAATCGATCTGGTTCTGTGAATAACGATCCGATTCGTTCCCATTCTTAGGTACAGCAAGGAGAGTGCCACATGAACAACTGGACAGGGGAGGTAGAGTTTTTCATTCATCGCGTTGATTTTGTAGGGTAACAGTTCCTCAGACGGACCTTATGAGGATCAAGGTCCTGTATCCAGAAGGATTCAGAGATGTATCCCAACGTGAATGCTGAGGGACAGAGAGAAGGATCGGCTAAGGTGAACAGGGGGGGCGTGCAGCCCTAGCAGGTTGCGGAAAAACTCATGTTGGCCTCTGAGTCATCGCAGAAATCGAGGTTTGAAACGATGCTGAACAGCCACGCAGGATGCGCAAAAAGGCCGTCCAGCAAGGCCGCAGCGAGCGAAGAGGCGACGCGTACTCTGGGCCGTACGTTGAGCCTCTGAGTGAGGCGAGAACGCCGCCAGGAATGCTGATCGGCCCATAATGCTGCTGAAACAGCCTCGGACCGCCAAGCCAACCACTGAGGAAGTAGGTGAGCTTTTTTCGTGATTCGGTTAGATCTTCTGGGTGCATGTTTCTGATGGTTTTGGCTTCCGGCAAGGTATCCATGTTGACGTAAAATTCGTCCACCAAACGAGTGATTCCCGCAAGTTCCCCCGCTGCCTGATACGGGGTGGTTTGTGTGCTGTCTGCCTGTTCATCAACGGACATGGTCTTCGCGAGGTATGCGGTTAGTGCTTGGTGTAGAAGGGCAGGGTGTGAACGGTAGCCGGATGTCGGTCGCCATCGAATTCCACGGCCAGTTCTGTCTCCGGCTTACTGAAGTCGCGCAGAGGAAATCCGAACGCAATGGCCTTGTTGAGCTGGGGGGAACGGACAGCACTGCTGATCCAGCCCACTTCACGGTCGCCGCTATACAGTTGAACGCTTTACCCTCAAGATTGGCTTCGGGTGGGACGATCTCTTCGTTCAAATCCGGCCCGGCCTTCGGGAGGCCGGCTTCGATGCGCAAGGCCTCACGCGCGTGGTTGCCGATCGCCCTGATGCCGAACTTCTCTCCGGCTTGCATGACACTGGTCCATGCGGTCAGGAGACTATCTGCGGGAAGCAGCACCTCGATATCCACTTCTCCCGTTTCTTCGGTGCATAACACCAGCGCATGATGTCCACCGATCTGGGCCGTGACAAACTCGACCGGCTTCAAGTCCGTGACATCCACGCCGAACGCGGATTGCACTACATGCGCGGCCTTCGGTCCGCTGATCAACAGCAGCCCCCAACTCTCGGCACAGTTTTCCATCTTGGCTTTGACCCCGTAGAGCAGGAATTTACGTAGGGCCTGGAACGTGGCGTCCCCGATCTCGCCCACGTCTTCCAACATAACGGCTTCCGTCTGCATATACAGGCGGAAGTACGTGAGCATCTTGCCTTTGTGGGTCAACAAGCTGGAATAGCGGCCTTGCCCTGGTTGGAGGGAAAGGATATCGTTACTGATGACGCTTTGCAGCCACTTCACGCGATCCTCGCCCGTAACTCTGAGCTTGCCACGATGTGAGAGATCGGCGATCCCCACTGCCTGGCGGACGGCGCGATATTCGGCTGCGACATCGCCATAGTGGGTCGGTATTTCCCAACCGGTGACTTCCTCAAACGTGGCTCCAAGTTGGGCATGGTGCGTGTAAAGACGAGATTGTTTCATATTCAGTTCAGCAAAATAGTCTACAAGTCTTCAAATCGAAAGTCATAGGAGATGACGACTTTCCGGCGTTACGACTTGACGACATGACCAGCCATCAACTCTTCGACCAACGCTCTCGCTCGGGCTGAAAACTCATTGCGGGAGACAATCTTCGTCACGCCGAGCGCTTTCGCACGGTTCCACGTATCCACTTCTTCATGATTGGCAAAGGCCAGCGTCGGAATGCCCTTCAACTGTGGATCGGCTTTCAGCTTTTCCAATGCCTGAAAGGCGTTCAGGGTCAGGTCGTTCATGTCGAAGATAATCACGCCTGGGTTCGCCGACAGGGCTTTGTCGGCGATGTCCTGTTGTGTCCGTGCTTTTTTAAGCTGGTAGTCCGGTTGGCGGAATGCGTCACGGACTTTGGTGTAGAAGAACAGATCAGTGATGGCGACAAGAATAGTTTTCTGCATGGACATATGATTTCAGTTCAATGAGCTGACCAACCGTCCCAGCGCTTTTCGGGCCAGCGCGTAGTTTGGATCCAGGGCGAGCGCTTTCTTATACGACTCGATGGCCTCCGTCCAGTTCCCTTTTCGCTCATACACGCGGCCCAGATTAAGGTGCGGATAGGCCGGATTCTCGTAACGCCTGGCCTGTATCGCCTTCTGAAACCAGGGAATGGCCTCGTCGAATTCACCCTTCTCGATCAGGTAGGCGCCAATATCATTGTAGGGGTTGCCGAAGTCCGGGTCCTGCGCGATGGCCTTGTGACATTCCTCAATTGCCTCGTCAATCTGCCCCATCCAGCTGTAGGTCCATCCCAGAAACGTATGGGCCTCGGCCGTGGGATGGGTGGCCAGTGACTTTTTGTACAGGTTGATGGCCTCTTCCAGTTCACGCTTCATCTGCTGCTCATAGGCCTGCTGAAAGAGATCCCACGCCTGGCGCTTGTCTTCCTCGCGCCCTTCGCCTTGGATCAAAAAATCTTGAATATCCATAGTCAGGCTGTTGAAAAAGTTTCCCCGCGTCGTTTTCGTTCGTACGAACTCCTCAACGTACTATGAAGTACGCCTCCGGATTTACACTCCCTGTGGGCTTGCAGGATGACCCTTTTGATCAGCCTACAGGCTGCCAACATACCGCTCCGTCTCATGACTCCTGTTTCAATTTCTTCGTAATCAATTCCGCGCCATATCGTCCGGACAACAGCATCGAGCCGAAGGCGGGGCCCATTCTTGGGGTGCCATACACGGCGGCGACAGCCAGTCCGATAACAAAGCAATTTGGATAGACCTCTCCCGTACGATCCATCACCTCTTCTTCAGATCGGGCGACCCACATGGCACCGTTTCCGGGCACCTTCTTATACAGATTTCGCTTGTGAAGGAGTTCGATCAGCACGGCATCATGGCCGGTGGCGTCCACCACGATCTTGCTCTCGAGGGCAATGGGATCGACGTGGATCATATCATGCCCCGCCATCTCGACGGTGGTGCTGTTGACGACGACGCCTTCCAGTGAGCTATCGTTGCGTAGGATCAAGTCCACCACACGTGTCAGGTTCATGATCTTAGCGCCGGCTTTGTACGCGGCCGCGATCAGGGCACCGGTGGCATGTGGGGGGTCGACCATGTACATGCCTTCGCATTCTTTGATCTTCTTGCACGGGACACCAACTTCTTCGAGGATCTCATTCGCAGGCTCGCAGATCGTCGCCTTGTTCATGAGATATCCGCCGGACCAGAATCCACCCCCGAGAGCCAGGCTTTGCTCGATGAGGAGCGTGCGAAATCCCATCGCGGCCAAATCGTGTGCGCAAATAAGTCCTGATGGTCCCGCGCCAACGATGATGACGTCGCTTTCGATCAATTGATCGAACTCTTTATAGTATTCCCGGGCAATCTGCCGGGTGATGTCTCGTTCACGTAACGGTGCTGGTCTCGGTTTGGCCATAGGGCACTCCTACCGGTAGATTTCAGAACCGGTTTTCTTAAACTCTTCGGCTTTCTCTTTCATGCCGATCTGAATCGCCTGTTGTTCATCGACTTGTAACTGCGCGGCGTACTCTCGGACGTCTTGCGTAATTTTCATCGAGCAGAAGTGTGGACCGCACATGGAGCAGAAATGGGAGACCTTGGCAGCGTTGTCCGGGAGCGTGGCATCGTGGAACTGCTGGGCTGTTTCCGGATCAAGCGAAAGATTGAACTGGTCTTCCCATCGGAACTCGAACCGGGCCTTGGATAGTGCGTTGTCACGCGCTTGGGTGCCGGGATGCCCTTTGGCCAGGTCGGCTGCGTGCGCGGCAATCTTATAGGTGATGACGCCGGTCTTGACGTCCTCGCGAGTTGGGAGACCCAAATGCTCTTTGGGTGTGACGTAGCACAGCATGGCGCAGCCGTACCAGCCGATCATGGCAGCGCCGATCCCGGATGTAATGTGATCGTAGCCGGGAGCAATGTCTGTCGTCAGTGGGCCAAGGGTATAAAATGGAGCCTCTTGGCAAGCCTCGAGTTGCTTCTCCATGTTGGCCTGAATCATGTGCATGGGAACATGGCCGGGACCTTCGATCATGACCTGCACATCGTGCCGCCAGGCAAGCTTGGTCAGTTCGCCCAATGTCTCGAGTTCAGCAAATTGCGCGTCGTCGTTCGCATCGGCAATCGATCCTGGTCGGAGCCCATCACCGAGGCTGAAGGCGACGTCGTAGGCTTTCATGATTTCACAGATTTCCTCGAAGTGGGTGTACGCAAAGTTTTCCTGATGATGAGCCAAGCACCATTTTGCGTGAATCGAACCCCCGCGCGATACAATCCCGGTCATCCGCTTGGCGGTCATCGGCACATAGGCCAGGCGCACACCCGCGTGAATCGTGAAGTAGTCCACGCCCTGTTCTGCCTGTTCGATCAGGGTATCGCGGAAAATCTCCCATGTGAGATCTTCCGACTTGCCGTTCACTTTTTCGAGCGCTTGATAGATCGGCACCGTTCCGATCGGCACCGGGGAATTGCGAATGATCCATTCGCGTGTCTCGTGAATGTTTTTCCCGGTCGACAAATCCATCACGGTATCGGCGCCCCAGCGGGTTGACCAGATCATTTTCTCGACTTCCTCTTCGATGGAGGAGGCGACGGCGGAATTGCCGATGTTGGAATTGATCTTCACGAGGAAGTTCCGCCCGATGATCATCGGTTCGCTTTCCGGATGGTTGATGTTCGATGGAATGATCGCGCGGCCACGGGCCACCTCGTCTCGCACGAACTCGGGCGTGATCACCCGAGGAATGTTGGCACCCCAGGCAAACCCAGGATGCTGCTTCACGCCCCCACCATGGCCGTTCTGGGAGGCAGCCTCGGATTCCGTGTGGCGCGATTGGTTCTCGCGGATGGCGATAAACTCCATCTCCGGCGTGACGATGCCTTTGCGGGCGTAGTGGAGCTGTGTAACGTTCTTCCCGTGTTGCGCGCGCAAGGGCTTACGGATGTGCTGAAAGCGAAGTTCGGCTAATTTCGGATCGGTCGCACGCAGACGGCCGTACGCCGAGCTCACATCAGGGAGTTCCTCAACATCTTGTCGGCTGAGTACCCAGGAGTGTCGTAACGGCGTCAGTCCGTTGCGGACATCGATTGTTACAGAGGGATCGGTGTATGGGCCTGACGTGTCATAGACGATTACCGGGTTGTTGCCGGAGCTTGCTCCATTCACCCCTTTGGTCTGGGACAGACTGATTTCCCGCATTGGGACATGGACGCCGGGTTGTACGCCATGTACATAGATTTTCTGCGAAGCCGGAAAAGGCGCTGTCGTGAGCGGAGACGATGGGGTGACGATGCCATTCCCATTATCAGATCCGTTTGTATAGTTGCGGATGCTCATAAGGAGATCCTTTCGTAATTGGCCGCATCATGGAGCGAGAAGCAGCCTGAGGTCTGATTACAACAAAAAAGCCGCTTCCCTTCTAGACGGGAATGCGGCTGATTCCTCACGCGATCCGTTGATGTCCGGCTTCCCTACGCTGGTATTACCCAGGTCAGGTTGTGAGGGTCGTCCGACTGCTCGGACTCTCAGCCTCAAGGCTCCCCTAGCTAAGGATTCGTTGATTGTGGAAGGAGCCTATCGTAGAATGAATTTCCTTACGTGTGGAGGAATAATTGTGACGGTTCTTGCGACGTTACCGAGGCCAATCACCGAGTACCAAGCGCAGTCGTCGGAGGAATTGTACCGGCGGACAGTCGCTGCGAAGCAAGCACTCGGTGAGCGAGTGATGATCCTGGGCCATAATTATCAGCGGGACGAAGTCATCCAGCATGCCGATTTTCGCGGGGACTCGCTGTTGTTGGCGAAATTGGCCGCCGAACGGTCCGAACGCCCCCACATCGTTTTTTGTGGTGTGCATTTCATGGCCGAGACGGCGGACATCCTCAGCCGTTCTCAACAAACAGTGATCCTGCCGGACATGGCTGCGGGTTGCTCGATGGCCGATATGGCGGCGATTGAACAGGTTGACCAGTGTTGGGAAGCGTTGGGACGTGTGGTGCCGGTCGAAGAGACTGTGATGCCGGCGGTCTATGTGAACTCTGCGGCCGTGCTCAAGGCCTTTTGTGGCGAGCATGGCGGGATCACTTGCACCTCTTCCAATGCCAAAGCGGTGATTGAATGGTGCTGGGCCAGGCGAGAAAAGATTCTCTTTTTCCCAGATGAGCACTTAGGCCGCAACACGGCGAACAAGATGGGGATTCCTCGTGAGCAGATGATCGTGTGGGACCCCTATCAACCCAATGGTGGGAATACGAAGGATGCCATTAAGAGGGCTAAACTGATCTTATGGAAAGGCCACTGTAGCGTCCACCAGATGTTTCAGCCGGTCCATGTGGATCACTTCCGCAAACAGTATCCGGACGGGAAGGTCATCGTCCATCCTGAGTGCCATGAGGATGTGGTGAACAAGGCGGATCTGATCGGATCGACCGAATTCATCATTCGCACAGTCACCGCTGCACCAGCCGGCACGACGTGGGCGGTTGGGACGGAACTGAATCTCGTTAATCGATTGAAGCACGAACTCACCGACAAGAAAGTGTTCTTCCTGTCATCGACGGTCTGCCAGTGCGCCACCATGTTCCGGATCGATGCGGCACACCTCTGTTGGGCGATGGAGAATCTGGCCGAAGGCCACGTCGTCAACCGCATAGTGGTACCAGACGACGACAAGCACTGGGCAAAGGTCGCCCTCGACCGTATGATGGCCATCAGTTAGGGCTGGTACCTTCCCCCCTCCTTCCGGTATATTCCCTCGATTCCGTATGATCACCGCGTGAATACTCGGATCCCATTGTCTATGGATTACAAAGCCACGCTCAACCTTCCGAAAACCGACTTCCCCATGAAGGCCAATCTGCCGCAGCGGGAGCCTGACATGTTGGCCTGGTGGGAGCAGCAGAAGCTCTATGATCAGATACAAGCGAAAGGGCAGGGACGGCCTCGGTATGTGCTGCACGATGGCCCTCCCTATGCCAATGGGCGCATCCATATCGGACACGCGCTGAACAAGGTTTTGAAAGACATCATTGTCAAGTCAAAGACGATGGCTGGTTTTCAGGCACCCTATGTGCCGGGGTGGGATTGCCATGGGCTGCCCATCGAGCATCAAGTCATGAAGGAGTTGGGAGACAAGAAGAAAGACTTAGATGTTGTGGCAATCCGCAGACTCTGTCGCGACTATGCCGAGCGGTTTGTGAAGACGCAGCGAGAGGAATTCAAGCGGCTGGGGGTGTTGGGAGAATGGGATCATCCCTACCTGACGATGACTCCTGGGTATGAAGCCACGATCATTCGTGAATTCGGGAAATTTGTCGAGCGTGGAGGGGTCTATAAGGGTCTTAAGCCGGTTCTCTGGTGTACGCAGGATCAGACGGCGCTTGCGGAAGCGGAGGTCGAGTACGAGGACCATACGTCTCCGTCGATCTACGTCAAGTTCCCGGTTGTCACGTCACCGACCGTTCTCAGCAATATTTTTCCAGGTGTCTCCTTTCCGGAAGGAATGAAGCTAGTCTCCGTCGTCATCTGGACGACCACGCCCTGGACGCTCCCGGCCAATCAGGCAGTCTGCCTGCACCGCGATTTTGACTACGCCTTTATTGAGGTCGGTGATGAGTTGCTGATTGTGGCGGAAAAACTTTTGGAGAGCGTCGTGAAAGCCTGTGCGATCGAGCGCTATCGCGTGGTCGGTGTGAAAAAAGGCGGCGATGGATTCGAAGGTTTGGAGACGCAACGGCCCTTGTCCACCGGTCTGTCACCGATCTTGCTCGGGGACTTTGTGACGCTCGATCAAGGGACGGGTTGCGTTCACATTGCCCCGGGACACGGGATGGAAGACTATCTGCTCGTGCTCGATCACAATGCCAAAGCCTCAACAGGAGAGCGTCTTGAAATTGTGGCACCGGTGGACAACAGTGGACGGTTTACTTCGATCGTCACAGAGTTCGCCGGACAGCAGGTCTTGAAGGCCAATCCGAAGATTATCGAGTATCTCCAGGCGAACGGTCGTTTGCTCGGGCATGGTTCGCTCCGGCATTCGTATCCCCACTGTTGGCGGTGTAAAAATCCAGTGATCTTTCGCGCGACCGAGCAGTGGTTCGTGTCGATGGAGACCAACGAATTGCGGAAGGAAACCCTGGCGGAAATCGAGCGGGTCCGATGGATTCCGAGCTATGGCCGCGATCGCATTCACGGCATGATTGAAAACCGACCGGATTGGTGCCTCTCGCGTCAGCGTGTGTGGGGCGTCCCGATTCCAGGGTTTACCTGCGAAGGGTGTCGCCATGTGCTTGCTGACCTGGTCGTTATCGAACATCTTGCCGC
>JACRQB010000238.1 GCA_016222925.1 Nitrospirota bacterium
GTACGATTTCCTGTCGCTCAGGGATTTTCCGTCGATATGGGACTTCAGTACATGCGATTCGAGATCAATGCCCAGAACAAGTCCGACTTGGCAAAACAATGGCTCTTCACCATCGGCCTTCGGTTTTAAGCCGATGGCACTTATGAGCTATCGAGACATGGGGGATATGAATCGTGCGCGTGTGTGCCGTTAAAAGGTTCCATGGCTCGCTTCTCCTGGCGGGGCTCTGCATTCTTCTGCAAGGATGCGGTCTTGTCTATGACGCCGTCGAGCTCATACACCCGCTGAGTCGAGATGAACTGTCCGCGATTTGTGCGCACGGACGGCTACGCGTCGGCATTTCGGTAGAACCGTTTCGTCCGTTTGTGTTTCCTGCGGTCTACACGAATGAAGGTATTCGCGTCACCGGTCTGGACATCGAACTGATCCGAGAGGTTGCCGATGCACTTACCGCTCATTGCGGCCGATCGACCCCCGTTGTTCCAACCCTGCACGTCACTCGGTTCCCTGATCTCTTCATCAAGATGAACGAAGGGCAGCTCGATCTCTTTGTCTCGTCCGTGAGCGGGACTGTTCCCGGTACAAGGCCGGCCGGCCTCTGGTTTTCGGCTCCGTACCTGCGCGACGACGGAATCGCCGCCATCATCCGAAAGCCAGAGGTGGCAGAGCGTGTGCGGATGCAATTGGGAAAGCAGAACGGGAATTGGGATACGCTCGCAGCCGTCCAAGAAGGCTTTGCCGGCTTAACCGTCGCCGTTCAGAAGGGACGATCCTCTCACCAGTATGCCAAAGCCAATCTCAAACGGGTTCGCATGGTCATCTGCGATTCGCTTCCCGCCTCCATTGAATCGAAGGATCTGAATATCGATGTCATCCTGACCAACCATTCCATCCTCGAGTATGTGACGAAACGGGTCTGGCAAGAGTGGCACCCACTCACGCAACCGGACGGGTCGCCTCTCCTCCTCACACGTGAGGATCTCTCCATCGTGACCAGCGAAGAGCATCGACAGTTACAATGGTTCTTAAACAATCTGCTCTTTCGCTTGGAGGAATCAGGACGATTGAAACAGATGAGAACGCGCTGGATCGAAGCGGAGTATGCCCCTACTCGGCGAGCGACGGCAGAAGGGCTGCCGCTTGAGGTGACGCAAGTTCCTGACCATTATGACCAAGGACAGTGCCGTCTTGCTGAAAAATGATGAAGAAGCGGAGGGAATACTGATGCGTCTCCTGAAAATCTTTCTACCTCTTGGCTTGGTCTTGGTTCTTCTCTGTCCCCAAAGTGGCTGGTCACAAACTTCCCAGAAAGAGGCCGAACAAACGGCAGCGCTCTTAGCGACCCTCCTCAATGCAGGGCGTGTCGTCATCGAGCGGAACCAACCGCTGATCAACGATTCAGGGAGAGGCGAGAAGGGATTCACACCTGAGGTGTTTGAACGGCTCATCCTCGATGAATTTCTCCAGCAAACACAGATCGACCTGAAGCATGCGTCCTCCGCTATGCCCTCGCAGGCGAAAGATTTGTTGAGTCTGCTGCTCATCACAAGCAAAGAAGTGGTGGCGGACGTCCAGTTCGTGATTAATCAGCGCGGGATCGGCTATAAGAACTTTATCCCGGCCACATTCGGAAGCCAAGCCGCGCGGAAATTCTCGAAGCGGTCGAAGGTCACGATTAAACAGACCGCCCTCGAACCGAGGAATTTGCAGAACGACCATGCCGATTGTAGAGTGGCTTGACGGTGGAAAGTTACTCAGAGCTGTGGTGCCGATCTATTATTCAGAGGATTGTCTTGTCTGCCATGGAAACCCCAAGGGAATCCTTGATATGTCAGGCTATCCGCGAGAAGGTGCTCAAGCAGGAGAACTGGCCGGGGCCATCAGTATTCAGATCCCCTCGGACCATCGGTAGCAGTCAGCCCGTGCCGACGGAGGAGAGCGACGGGGTGATCCGCTACCGATGATCGTCGAGAAGCTTAGTTCAAGACCGCAGTCAATTGCGGCCGCGACTCTTCAGCACTCTTCGCTTTTGCCGATTTACGGTCCAGCACTTCTTCCACCCCAGACTTGACGGCCCGGCCCCATCGGCTGGTCTGCACCTGCGCCTTGCGGGCATACAAAAATCACAGGGGGCGCTTTTTGTCCATGAGGAGTGACTAATTTTTGGTCTCTTTTTGTCGACAGACCGAGGTACAGTCGTTTCAGAAAACCAACACTTTCTCTTCATGTATCTTTGTCAGTCGGCCATGGAGGCCAATTTGCCAAGGTCAAGTCTTAGCAGCTTCTAATCTTTTGCGTGCTTGCATTGATACGTAAGCCCCCGTATTATCCAGCGGCAAGTTTTGCCGGGCCCGCAACTGATGTGGAAGATG
The DNA here is from genome assembly GCA_016222925.1 of Nitrospirota bacterium. Classification (GTDB taxonomy): domain Bacteria; phylum Nitrospirota; class Nitrospiria; order Nitrospirales; family Nitrospiraceae; genus Nitrospira_D. The sequence goes on from JACRQB010000238.1 coordinate 2,373, forward strand.
ATTCAGTATTTGTGCGCCTCTCGATCTAACAACGCTGTCTCACAAAGGACTGCTTTGGAAGCGGATTCATGGGTCCCCTAGCCGCCATCCCCTACCCAAATATCGACCCAGTGCTTGTGGGACTCGGCCCCATCCAGCTCCGCTGGTACGGACTGATGTACCTGATCGGGCTAACTGCGGCATACTTCCTTGTTCAACGCAAAGTAACCCACAAAGGGTTGGCGATCAGGAAAGACCAGGTCTATGACATGGTCGTCTATGCCGCCTTCGGCGTGTTTCTAGGTGGCAGGATCGGCTATACGCTGTTCTACAATTTTTCCTATTACATCCAAAACCCGTTGAAACTGCTGGCAGTGTGGGAAGGCGGCATGTCCTTCCACGGCGGCCTCATCGGGACCGCTATCGCACTAATCTGGTTCAGTAAGCGGCAAGGCATTCCGACCTATACCGTTGCGGACTTAGCAACAGCCGTCACGCCGATTGGATTGGGGTTTGGCCGGATAGGCAACTTTATCAACGGTGAACTGTATGGTCGGTCGACAGACGTAAACTGGTGCATGGTTTTCCCGGCAGGGGGTCCCGCCTGCCGCCATCCCTCACAATTGTACGAAGCAACGCTGGAAGGGCTGACGCTGTTCACAGTATTGTGGTTGATTGATCGGCGACCGACCCCGCCTGGGACGATCTTCTGGACCTTCATCACCGGATACGGCATTAGCCGACTGATCGTTGAACTCTTCCGTGAACCGGATCAGCACTTGGGCTTTATCTTCGGACCGATTACCATGGGCCAGATTCTTTCCATTCCGATGGTGGCGATCCTCTTCCGTGAACCGGATCAGCACTTGGGCTTTATCTTCGGACCGATTACCATGGGCCAGATTCTTTCCATTCCGATGGTGGCGATCGGACTCATTATGCTCGTCCTGGGCTACCAGCGTGCGAGGCAGAAGGCTGCGCACCCTTGAAAGTCCTGAGTGCTGAGCAAGGATGCACTTAATGCCTTGAGGATGCTGGAAAATCTCTTCCAGCTAGGCCGCAGTGAGCGAAAGGCCGAGTCGTACGCGGTTGGTACGTTGAGGCCTTGAGCGAAGCGAGAACGACGCTGGAGAATTTTTGCAGCATCCTCAATACGGCATATCGTCATCGTCGAGGCCAACATGGTGGCCCAATTCATGGACAACGGTATCACGCACTTCCTGCACCACTTCTTCAGGACTTTCACAACAGCGAAGAATCGGTCCGCGATAGATGGAAATACGAGGCGGCTGCTCCCCTCCAGACCCAAAGAACGAATCAGCCGCCAGTGACTGACCTTGGTACAGCCCAAGTAAATCGTCTTCACTATCCAGCTCAAGGTCTTCAAGCACGTCTTGCGGCGGTTCTTCTTCCACAACCACGGCAATGGACTCCATGAGCTTAGCGTAGGGAAGAGGTAGGTCCGCGATCGCCTGCTGAACCAGCTTTTCAAAATCCTCAAATGAGACATGGTCACACCTGGCCATTTCCATTGTCCCTACCCTTACAATTCTACTGCCGTTGCACATCGCAGAAACAGACAGTGAAACCGGACCGAGTCGCACCCGAGGCTCTGCCTGATCGCAGACTTATAGACTTCACTCTGTGTTCTGTACTGCTCAGCCCGCGCGGCTGCCTGATCGGCCGATATCGCATCCGTTTTATAGTCAGCCACCCACAGCTCTCCATCCAGCCGGTAGATGAGGTCGATCACCCCTTCCATGACCTGCCTGTCATCCCACGGCATGATGAAGGGGACTTCTCGGCCAATAATCTGAGACAACCGGAGACGTCCATAGGCTTCCGATCGACCGAACGTCGCAAGAAGATCGGTCACGGATTCAGCGACCGCTCCGGCATGGGGCTGGTCATCCGGCCCAAGAGCGGCCTGTACGGCTACGACCACCTGAGCACATAACCCGGAGGGGTCCTGTGAAAAGTCCCATCGCTCGAGCAGGCGATGAGTCACCACACCAGCCAACCGTCCAACCGCCGCATCCTGTCGAACCGGAGTCGTCTCGAGCACAACCCGCGCCAATCGTTTACCCAGCGTTGTCGGCGTCAGATGATGGGGGGTCTCACAAACCTCTGTCCATTGAGCCGTCCTGACCTCCCACCGCTCAGCAATCTCTTCCGGATTGATCAACACCTCACTGGCTGTTCTGTCCGAACGTCGGCGTGGCCGCTTTCGTTCCGGTGCCTTGATCACTCGATGGGGAATCGCGCTGGCCCCGATTGTCAAAGCCTCCGTCGAAGCTGTTCCGATCTCCCCCGTGCCGATGTTCTGCAGCAGGTCAAAGACCGTTTCGCCGATTGAGCGGCCGGTGATCCCTCCTGACAACAGCAACAACTCTTTGGCCCTGGTCATCCCCACATAGAGCACGCGCCGCCGTTCCGCTTCTTCTCGCAGTCGCAGTTTGTGCTGGACCAGCAACGAACCGAGGGACCGATGACGGTCGAGGGAGAGACCATAGATGCCACTCGACCAATCATAGGAGACCTGCGGCACGCTTCGCTCCCGCCCGCTCCCTTGGTGAAGGCCCGGCAGCACAACAATAGGGAATTCCAACCCCTTGGCCTTATGAATCGTTAAGACATGCACGGCTTCGAGCGACTCCTCGGCAAGAGGACTCTCCGATTCGTCCGGTTGTTCGTCAAGGCGGGTGATCATGAGCTCCACAAATCCGCTCAAGGTCATGTGGGGGCGGTCGGCCAATGACGCAGCCGTTTGTTTGACTTTCAGGAGGTTGGCCACCGCCTGTTCGCCATGGAGCGATGCAGCCGCCAGATCCAGGATCGGCAATCGGTCAAACATCAGCGCGATGGCCTCGGCCAATGGCAGCATGGCGATAGCCCGGTGCAGCCACGCCAGGTGTTCGTACAGCCGCCGAACAGCAGCCGCGCGGGCATGGGACCACGACTCAAGACTCACAGCATGGAGATAATTGAAATGCCCCGCCTGCTTGAGCTCATAGAGCTCCCGATCCGTTAACCCTCCAAGTGGTGAGCGAAGGAGACCGGCTAACGCGATCTCGTCATGAGCATGATCCAAGACCCGCAGCAGATTAACGAGGTCGATCACCTCCTGACGACGATAGAAATGCTTTTCCCCCTCGATGACGTAGGGAATATCGTGCCGGCGCAAGGCATCCAGATAGGCATCGGCTTGCGTAAGTTTTCTGAAGAGCAACGCGATGTGTCCCGGCTTCATGGAGGAGCGACTCAGGACCTCGTCGTTCAACCAGCGAGCCAGCACTTCGCTCTCGGCTCTCGTCGCCCCCGCCGCATCGAATGTCTCGGCTTCACCATCCGGCGTGGTCACGCTGAGACGAACGCCCGGTTCGATTGACGCCTGACGCCGTTGGGGTCGCACCTCCAGCCGGACATTCGCCGGCTGGACCAGCGGCTGTCGTTCGAACAACCGATCGAAGACCTCATTCACCGGCTCTAACACGGCCACATCGCTCCGGAAGTTCGTGGTCAACGTCTGGGCCACTCCACCGTCCACCGTGACCTTTTCTACGACGCGGTCGAAGGCTTCGATATCGGCTCGCCGAAAGGCATAGATCGACTGTTTGGGGTCTCCCACAATGAAGAGTTTTCCCGGTTCGAGCGCCATCGCGTGCCAGTGAGCCGCCTGACTCCCCTGCCGCTCCGAGACCGCAAGGATGATCTCGTACTGGACCGGGTCTGTGTCCTGAAACTCATCGACCAACACGGCTCGATAGTCCCGCTTAATCCGTTCACGGACCAACGGATGTTCAAGGAGCAGTGTCCGTGCTCGTGCCAGCAACCCATCAAACGAAATCCAGCCCTGCCGAGCAAAGGTTTCACGAATATTCCGCACCAGCGGTATGAGCAGAGTCATGAGATCATTCAAGAATGCATGGTCGACCGCCAGGAGCTGTTGCGCCGCCTGGATGAGCGCGGCCGCCTCTTTGAAATCACCTTTCTCCCATCCACCCACGGCGCTTCCGAGATCCTTGCTGAGCCATTCTCGTTCTTCCATCGGCAGGCCTTGCCGGCTTGGCAACCCATTCTCCGCCATGAGGCGCATCAAAGACGCCGTCGCGGCGAGCATCTGCTCAACCTTGCGGCGCTTTGGTCGATCGTATGTCTTCAAAAGTTGCTCCGCCCGGTCTCCCATATGTTGTATCCAACTCAAGACAACCGGTGGCACCGTTGTCGATGCGAGTTGTTGTTGCAGCGTGCCAAGGTCGATCAATTCGCTGCACAAGGACCGGGCCAACGTTCTGACCGTTTCAAGAGTGGTCGATGACAAGACCGATCTCCAGAGGCGATGCTGTTGTCCGGCTCGGCTCAATTCCTGGTCGAGCCAGCAATCCCACGCTGCAGTGAATTGTTCTTCAAATCGTAAGCCGTCGTCTTCCTTGAAATCAGGATCGACTCCGCTCTCCAGCGGGTGGAGTCGCAACAGGTGTGCGGCGAAACTATGAAGAGTGCCGATCTGTGCCTTTTCGAGATCGTTGAGTGCGACCTGGGCACGCGCGGCAATCGCATCACCGCTGAGTCCATAGCGATCTCGCAGATCCTCCCGCGAGACAGCCCCTCCGTCGCCTGGTCGCACCGGGTCGGTCTCCGGGCGAGCAAGCACAACGAGTCGCTCGCGCAGTCGGACTTTCATTTCAGTCGCCGCCTTGTTGGTGAAGGTCAAGGCGACGACCTGCGTGATCAAGACCGGAGCGGGTTCCTTCATCAGCAGATACACGAGACGATTCACGAGCAACGTCGTCTTGCCCGTCCCTGCCCCTGCCACAACGACGACATTGCGATCGAATGTCGTCTCGGCTGATTCGCGAGCCCGGCGATCCGGCATCAGGAGATCGTTACTCATCGCCAATCTTCTGTGTGCGAAGCATCTTCAACGTTTTCGGCTCGGCCGCACGATGAGCCCTCCACCACGTCGGCGTATGTTCTCGCCGGCAAGCCACCCGAAAGTGGCAACCATCGCAATAGCCGTCTGGAAGAATGAAAAATCGTCCGGCACGGATGCCGTCCACGAGCGTTCTCACCGTGCTCTGGATCAGCGCCCCGGTATCGGAGGACCATGATATCGTCTCAAAACTTGAACGGCTGATCACTGTGGGCCACTGAGGAGCGAGAAACAGGAACTGCACGTGGTTCGGAGTAGGCTGTCCAGGAACAGTGAGACAGCTATAGAGCGGTGGCTGCAGCCGATACCCACGAACCGCCGACTGAGTTAAGTTCCGGTCTTCCGGCTTCATCGCTGAGCCGACTTTGAACTTGTAATCGAGTACGCGCACCGTACCGGAGGATCGGTTCCGATCGAGACGATCAATGCGACCACGGATCTTCAACAATCCCTCGTCGAGGACACCGGGAATCGTCCCTTCACCGTCCACTTCAAATGCAATGGGCTGGTACGGATGCTCGGCCTGTTCTTCCTCGTCCGCCTTGACCGCCGCG
>JACRQB010000264.1 GCA_016222925.1 Nitrospirota bacterium
ATGTATCCAGGTGTGAATGCCGCTGGCTGCAAACGCTCGGTGTTGCCAGCCGTGTATATGGGATCCCTCTGTCACGACTCTGGTCCCCGCGCGTCGTAGGAGCACTATGGATCTGACGGTTCGGATCGGTGGATACACAGTGCAGATTGATGAGCCGGACAATCATCCTCGTCTTACCTGGCCACTTCGCCCGTTCGATGGCTTTCTCGTTCCTTCGACTCCATCCCCGGATATTCGGGTCGACGTGACGGTCGTCTCCCCGCTCCCGGATCCTCTGCCAGGGAAACTCCTCTTCGATTCCGCCCATGGCTGCTGGAGGCTTCTTGAATCAGACGCGGGGCTGCTGTTCGAGTGCCTTGATCCCAAAATGCTTCAACCACGGGTTCGTGCACATATTGCAGATGACTACCGAACAGTCCGGGCATGGATGCTCCCTGGTTTGGAAGACGGCCAAGTTGGATGGAGCCCCATGCAACTCTTCAATCCGCTCATTGAGGTCTGCCTGTTGTCGCTCTTGTCGCGAGACGGCGGATTACTCTTGCACGCGGCGGGCTTGGTCTTGAACGAACAAGGGTATGTCTTCACTGGGGCTTCCGGAACCGGAAAGTCGACTCTCGCAGAGCTGTTTGCCCACCACGGTGCGGCCATACTCAGCGACGAACGGGTAATCTTACGGCGGCAGGGTCCCAGCTTCTTGCTGTATGGAACTCCATGGGTTGGATCCGGGCAATATGCCGAAAATGCATCCGCGCCGATCGCCGCGCTGTTCGGTATCAGCCATGGACAAGAACGGCACTGCCTCACTCCAATGAAATCATCCAGCGCCATCACATGCGTATTGCAGCAAGCCTTTCTCCCCCATTGGGACCGTGCCGGCTTGGAGGCCATGCTCGAGTTCCTGGCTTCGCTCACGAGGCACATTCCCTGTCATGGTCTGTCGTTTCTCAACCAACCCGATGTGGTTGAGTTCGTGTGTGATCATTCATCGACTTTCACTCAGATTTCCCGATGAAACAGATTGATCCCGACACATTCGTCGCTGAGCTCTCATCGAAAGCCAGACATCAGCGCCAGCCGGACAGTGTGACCTTTGAGTTGACCTATGGCTGCAATCTCCGCTGCGTCCATTGCTTCAACCCCACCCATCGCGCCCTTCCGCAAGAACTCGACACCGCAGAGGTTTTCCAACTACTGGAGCAGCTAGCGGCATTCGGCATCCTGACCATCACCTTCACGGGAGGCGAACCGGCCATTCGACCGGATATCGATGAAATCCTTCGTTACGCATGCCGCTGCGGTTTTTTGGTGCGTGTGCTCACGAACGCCACGCGAGTGACCTCCTCCTTTGTCTCCGTCCTTCAAGACATCGCCGTCGAACAGGTCTGCGTCTCCATCTACGGAGCCACGGCAGCGACCTATGAACGAATGACCGCCGTACCAGGATCGCACACAGCATTCCTTCGTGGGCTCACACTGCTGGCCGAAACGAATATGCCCGTGATCGTTCGCATGCCGGTGACCTCGATCAATTTCGACGAGGTCCACCGTTGCCGGTCCCTCACGGAAGAACTAGGGTTCAAGTTCCAATACAGTCTCGACCTCACCCCGACCGTAACCGGTGACTTGACGCCGCTCCGATATCGTCTGACGCCGGAGGGGAAAATCCATATCGACCGGGACATGCTTACAGGCTGGGGCTCAACACCACTTGAAGAGAGCTGTGCCTCCACTGAAGATTTCATCGAATGTGCCTGCGGTCGAAACCGCTTCGCCATTACCCCCTATGGGGAAATGAATCTCTGCACCGCGTTCCCAATCCCTCGGTACAATCTGAGAACCGGAACCGTGACCGAGGGATGGGAGGTCCTCAAGCGGACGGTCGACGAGGCGCAGCCAACTCATCGGTACGAATGTCCGACGTGCGATGTTCGCCCCTATTGCCGCCAGGGACGCAGCGATGCCTGGCTTGAAACAGGTGAGATGAGCACCTGTCTGCCTCATTATAGAGAATGGGCGAATTTGGAGCACCGCACCCATGCCCTCCTCGACCCTCGACGACCTGCTTGAGGCCTATACTCGGGTCGGTGTCAGGAACCGAGCGATCCTTGATGAATTCGCACTGATCGCACAACTGTTTCATCAACATGGAATCGCCTTCATTGTGCTGAAGGGGGCAGATGTCATTTCGCGCCTCTATGGCGTGCAGGGAGCGCGGCCCCTTTCAGACGTGGACTTGTTGGTTCGTGAATCGGATGTACCCACCATCGATCGTCTGCTTCATTCCCTCGGCTTCACTCAGCAAATCGACGGCAATCCTTCCTATGCGTCCTCCGAGCGAGGCCTTGCGCTCGACCTGATCACGACCATCTGGTATCTCGATGAGCAAGGACTGGACGAGCTCTGGAAGCGGGCACCCACACGACGTGTCGGCGGCATCACTATTTTGTGCCTCGACACAGCTGATCTAGTGATTCACCTCACGGCCTATGCCGTGGTTCACCGAGGAGCGCTATCTGCGGCATTCACCCAGGACATGAAACTGCTGATCGAAAAAGAAACGCCTGCATGGCCTGCGGTCGTCGTACGAACCAAGCAGGCCATGCTGCAGGTGCCCGTGTATCAGGGCTTGCATCATGTGCGAGAAACCGTTCCCACAGTCGCCATTCCTGATACCGTCCTGGCCTCGTTGGCTCCGACGAACAGAAGTGCGCTGATACTGGCTTGGCTTCTCAGAAAACTGGTGACTCCGGACCCGCTTCCAGAAGTGGGCCATCTTCTATTGTTCCTGACGCAACCAGGCGCGAAGAAGTTGACTTGGTTGAAGCAACGCCTCTATCCCTCCACAACGTTCCTTTCCTACCGATACGGTTCAGCGGGACAGACCATGCCAGGGAGAATGAGATTATCGCGCTGGTATCACCTGACAGAAGCCGTATTGCTCCTGAGTGGGCGAGTGCTCAGGCGACTGATACGACCATTGAGGCCCCGCGCATGATCGCTCGACTCCTCAGCCCATCGACTGCCTCAACACGCTTCTCAGCCAACCAGCTCCCTGAGGCGGCTCACGGGTCGGCGCTCTGGAAAGTCATCACTCCTCTCGTGAGTTCCGAGAGCATGGTCCCAACGCTCCAGATAGGCGATGAGCTCGAGCTTGAGCAGGCGGACATTCTTCGGGTCGGCGATGTCATCGTGTACCGAAAGGATCACCAGTTTATCTGCCATCGGATTCACCGGATCGAAGGCCATCGGCTTTTCCTGCGAGGGGATGCGACGCTCGGCTCCTTTGAAGAAGTGGATATCCGACAGACGGTCGGCCGAGTAGAGCATTTCTTGCGCAACAAGCAGCGTATGGCCCTTTGCCCCTATACAGGCCCACAGAGCAGGCCGACGGGCAATTCCCTATGGATTCGAACATCCACATGGGGGTTAGGACCGGGGAGATCACTCGCCCTGAGGCTCTTGAATTCGCTCGCGAGCTTGCCGGGCATCGAGCGCATTGTTCGCCACATTCTGCGCGCGTGCATGACCATCGAGATGATGGAGCGAGCACCACTGCATGCTCTCGAAGGGTATGTGGCGCGACAACAGATTCGTCTCGATCAACTCGCGTATTGCCGGCAGTATCTGTCGCCTGTGAAGAGCGCCGATATCATGCTGATCGTCCGTGCGGGACCTCTCCATCTGGGCACCTGCACGCTCAATCCCTGGCACATATCCATGCGACCGCTGCTCCAACGTCTTACCACGGCAGTCCTCTCTGAATCGGTTGACTTACTCTCGCCAACCCACACCCCACTTCATACTACCCAGCGCTCACTCACAAATGGAACGCAATAGTATTTCTGTTTTCTGTCGTCGAGCGACCTCCGCATCGTTTTGCGCGATTTCTTCGCAGAGCAAATCGAGGGTGCTATAGTGTGGACCGGTTAACAGATCATCACTTCGATCTTCACAAGCCACGTTCTATGGACACAGCTTCTCAGTTCGCCGCCTCGACTATTGATCCGAAACTCGTGGCCCGAGTGGCCAAAGGCGAGCACCCTGCCCTGAGCCAACTCTACGATCAATCCAGTACCGTCTTATTCAGTCTGGCATTGCGCATCCTCGGCAACCGCGAAGAAGCCGCGGACGTCCTCCAGGAGATCTATCTCGACGTCTGGAGAAAGGTCGTTCGCTATGATGTCGGTCGAGGTACCCCCATTGCCTGGCTCATTACACTGACACGCAGCCGGGCTATCGACCGATTGCGGACACGCGGCCCTCGTACTCCCCGCCAAATCAGCCCGTCCATCGAC
>JACRQB010000125.1 GCA_016222925.1 Nitrospirota bacterium
CGCCCCGGTCCCTTGATGCCGTATACTCAACACGTCCTCCCCACTGTCGCCCCCGGCCGGAATGGACACGGTGAGGGTGCCGGTATCCAGGTTGGTGCTATCGACATCGGCCACCAGCGCGTTGCCGCCCCGCTCGATGACCACCGCTCCCGCCCCTTCGCTGTACGCCAGGCTGTCCCCGCTCAAGCTCGTGATCGTCGGCGCATCGTTGACCGCCGTCACGGTCACAGTCACGGTGTCGGTGGCACTGGAGAAGGCCGTCGTCCCTCCATTGCTCGCCGTACTCACTTTGCTCCCCGCCGTGCCACTGGTCTGGTCCCACGCCCGCACCGTCAGGGCCGCGCTGCTCGTCCCGCTGTAGTTGGCATTCGGCGCAAAATACAGCCGCGTGCTGGCATTGTCCGCCAGGAGCAGCGCTGAGGTGTTGCTCACCGTGCCCACCGCGGTCCACGTCGTGCCCCCGTTCCGCGTGTAGTACCAGATCCCATTCGTCGAGTTGCTCCCTGTAATCGCGAGGCCCTTGGACGCCCCACTGTCTACATCGGTGATGCCCCCGGTAAACGCGCTCACCAAACTGCCCACCGCCCCGCTCGGTCCCCCTGCATCTTCCGTCACCGTGAGGCTCAACGCCGTATCCGCCAACACCGGCGCGTCGTTGACGGCACTGACCGTCACCGTCGTGTCATAGTTCGGACTGGTTCCCCCATCCCCATCGGTCAGCACAAACCGCACGGTGCGCGCCCCGGTCGTGGGCGCATGCGTGTCGGTGTTCTGATAGGTGATGTTCCGCACCAACGCCGTGACCGCCGTCGGGGTGGCACTGCTGCTCAACGTGATCACCAAGTTGCTCCCGCTGCTGCCCCCGGTGACGGTCCCGATGGTGAGGCCGCCATACGTGACCAAGCTCGTGATCGTCGGCGCATCGTTGACCGCCGTCACGGTGATAGTCGCTGTTCGCAACGTGCTACTGGCATTGGTGCTGTCACGAGCCACCACGGTGATCGAGCGGTTGCTCGTGGTCGGTTGGTTGCTCGTGTCGTTGTAGAGAATGCCCTGCAAGATCGTCTCATAGGTCGCGGTGCTCGCCGTGCCCGTGATCAACAGTACGCCGGTACTCGCCGTGTAGCTCACCGTTAAGCCGGCCCCCGAGGCCACCGTCGTCGCCGCCGCATTGAGGGAGAGCGACTCCACCGCATTGCCATCGGGCCGCGCCGTCAGTGTCACCGTCAAGCGGTTGAGATTGGCGCTATCCACATCGCTCAGCGTCCCCACCGGGGCGATCAGCACCGACGTCTGCTCGGTGAACGCCGTCGTCACATTATTGCCTACCCCACCCGCGTTCAGATCTCCCACCGGCGCGGCGAGCAAGCCAACCCAATTTGCCTGGATCCCGTCATCCACGGCTATTTGCGTCTCGATTGTCCCGATCTGCGTCTCCAGCACCCAGTCGCCGCCCAATGCGGCGAAGCCAGTGGCGTCCGTGCTCGCGGCGACGTCGGCGCCAGTCAACTGACTCAGCAACGTGGCCGCCTCTTGCCCGGCCTCGCCTTCGGCGAAGTCGCAACCGTAGACCAGAATGTCGGCCTGCCCTGACAGCGCCTGTTGGATGATGGCAAGTTCGTCGGTGTATTGTCCCGACATCGACTCCGTAGTCAATGTGCCCGTGCCGAGTTGGAGCTCTCCCGCGCCGCCGTGCGAGATCAGATGGATCGCATCGATCCCCGTGCGACCGGCCAGCGCGCTCGCCATCTGTTCTACGCCATCTTGCCCACCATCGAGCATGATGACTGCGATGTTCGGGTCCATGCCGCTCAGGAGCTCCTGATAATTCGGGACGGTGGGATCAACGAAGACAATCTCTGTCCTGGACTCGCCAGGGTTATAGGTCGTAATGGCGTGAAGCAGTTCTTGCGACTCATTCTCTACTATAGTTGGCTCTCCACCGCCTTCTGCGGACACCGCCGATTCGGCCTGTTCCTGCGCGACTTGTTCCTGATTGACTTCCGCCGCCGTGGCTGTGGCGGCCGCATCGAACATGAGACGAGATTCAAGCGAGAGCAGGGATGCCTTGACTCGGGAGGTGCCCGGAACCTTTGGAGCTGGCTTCGGCCTGTCATTCTGCTGTGGCGCTGTGCGTTTTTTTTGCCCGAACATGCGTAGGCCGCCTCCGCTCCTACAATACCGTGTCAGGTCTTCATCGACTTATTCCGTTCAGTGCTGGAGATCCTCTTGAAACCATGCAGGTTTTGCTCCAGCACAGCGAAATAGATCGATGGGAACAATGTGCTCTAACCACCACTAACTAGCTGAACTAAGCTAGTGACGATGTTGCGAGGGTACCAATTGTGTCTCGATAACAAAAAACGGCAGCCAAGGCTCTGATCGGTCAAGATCTGCTCTTCTGTAACTGAAACGGGAGGGTACGATTTCTGACTATCCCGCGAAGGAATCCAAGCCGATCCGCCTAGCGCGATCCCGTCTGTATTCTAGAACCCGCTTTCTCTCACGACAGTGGCAACCACCTGATCCCACGCCCGTTTTGCGATGCTCGATGGTTGGCCCTCGATCTGGACATGGCCGGCGAGGATGTGGTCTGGAGACGTCTCCGCGTCGTCCAGACTCAGCCGCACACGATACACGGAAACTTCCGGCTTGAGCCGCCCCTTGTCGTCTTTTCGCACCGGGACATCGCCACCATAGACTGAGGCAAGATAGGGCACCATGAACTCGCGCTCGTCCACTTCTGCAATCTGCGTCACGTGGGCTTCAATCGATGACCTGGTGAGATCCAACGGGACAAATCGCGCCGGTTGTCCAACTGCGACATAAGCCAACTCGTTGACCGGAACGAAACTTTCAATTTCCGCCTGGCGATCGTCTACGAGATAGGCAATGGGCACCTTCTGATCGATCCATCGCCCAACGGAGAGGGAATCCGCTCGATCTCGTACCACCCCGGCGATGGGCGCCCTCAAGGTTAAATTGTCTCGTTTAGCCTCCAACCCCGTTAGTTCGGCCAGCCCGGCTCGCAGTGATTCGCCAATGACTTGTCGCTGATCACGATCTTGACTGTAGCCGGCCATCCGGCCAAGCCGATAGTCCCATTTCGCGACTTTCGTTTCGGCCAGCCGGACTTCTTTTTCCAAGGCCGGATTCTCCAGGATCACGAGAGCATCCCCTGCCTTTACCGCCTGCCCCTCGCGCACTAGTATCTGTTGCAGACGCCCCGGGGTCGGCGCAAAAATGGTCGCGTACGACGACGCTTGCAGGACGGCCGGAATCGAAATGCTCGTGTCCAGTGGAATGAGCGTGCCCGCAAAGACCACACCAAGACAGGCCGTGCTCATCCAGGCTCGCGGTGAGGCCGCATACAGCGTTCGGCTCCCCCACCACACGGTCAGCTCCCGATAGATAGGCATGGCAATGAACCACACGATCTCAACCAGGAAGAGTACGAAGCCGAGGGCTTTAAAGAAGTAGTGGTAGACCATCACCGCAATACCAGTGAACAGGATGAGCCGATAGAGCCAGATCGCCCAGGCGTACACCACCATGGTGTGCCGCACCCCTATGGAGACCGTTTCCGGAGGTGGACTATGCTGGCCGAACAGGAGGCTCCGCAATCGCCATTGTCCAAAGGCAAACGCCCGATCTTGTAGATTCGGGAGACCTAATCCATCGGCGAGGAGATAGTAGCCGTCGAACCGCATCAACGGATTCAAGTTGACGATCAGACTCATCGCCAAACTGGTCGTCGCCACGATAAAGGCAATGCTCCGTGCCGTCCCTTCCGGTAAGAAGCCCCAGCAAAAGAGCGCCAGCGCCGCCAACCCCAGCTCAGCGATGACCCCACCGGCTGCGATGAGGAGTCGCTTCCGTTTCGACGTTAGACGGTACGAGTCGGTCACGTCTGAGTACATGACCGGCATCATCACCATGAACGCGACCCCCATGGTCGGGACCCGGCACCCGAACCTGGTCGCCGTATAGGCATGGCCGAGTTCGTGCACAACCTTCACCACCCCAAGCGTCAGACTGTAGAGGATGGCCCCTCGCCAATTGAAGAAATAGAGAAAGGTCGAGACAAACGTATCCCATTGGCGGCCGACGAGCACCAGCCCAACTAGTCCGAGTACCCCGAATGTCCACCCGGCCACGGCGGTATAGAGCGACTCCACAAACGGGAGTGTGGCCTTCAGAAAGTTGTGCGGATGCACGAGCGGAATCTTGATGAAGAGATAATGATGGACCACCCACATCAACCAGTTGTGTTCGCCGGCTTGGGCCTGGACCTGGAAATCCGTGTGCTTCCCGCTTGCGGACTGCTCTGTCAAATTATTCGTATAGAGAAACTTCACCAAGTCTTCTAGATCCGCGATGGTCGTGTGGCAGGTCGTGTCCTTCGTCATCGCAGCATGGAGTTTCTCGATCGTGCCGGTACTCCATCGCTGGATCATCTGATAGACCGGCCACTCGATCTGGAAATACCGATTGCGAATGGGATCAACGATGGTCCAAGTCGGCACCCCATCAGGCGTAGGAGTCCCGCGATTAAATTGCAGATTCGGTCGGAGTGTCGGCAGCTTCCGTTCTTGCGGCTTGGCGCCCGGTGCTTCAGGGAGACCCATCGTTTACCAGCCTATCCATTGCCGAAGCGCGGTGATTGGACGACGCAGAAGCAGATAGGCCAGCGGTCCTTGTTCTCCATACACCTTGGCCGTACCTTGCCATCCAAGGCGAATGCGGGGATCCGGTGTGGCGAGCTGTGCGGTGACCCGGTATGCCAACACGTCGCCCGGTAGGACCTCGGCGTGGTAACTGGCATGTACCACCGTCGCAGGAAACGATTCCAGTGCAAGCGCATTGAGGAAGATCAAGGCCTCGGCTCCTTCTTTGAGCACAATGGCATCGGCCACCGGCAGATCAATACGCAGTTCGATCTGTTTGGGATCGGCAATCTCCATGATCCGCTCACCGACGGTGACCGGCCGGCCGATCCAATCAGACTTATCTGAATAGAGGAGCAGCCCCGCTTGAGGGGCGATGACTTCGACCTGGTCCAGCATTTCCTTCGCGTACTGCAGCTCGGTTTGTCGGAGGTCGACCTCCGCTTCCTTCAACGGAACCTCGGCCTTCCGTTGTGGATCGCCGAACCCCGCTTGAATGGATTGACTGTGCTCCGCGCGTGCGACGGTCAATTGCTTTTCCGCTACAAGGAATTGGTTGCGTAGCGTCGTGTCTTCGTACCGGAATAACACCGTGCCGGCTTGCACGTTTTGATTCGGATGCACGAGCACGTCGGCAATCACTCCATCGATGGGCGCGCTCACAACCACCGGATCTTTTGCCATGACTTTGACCGGCGCCACGGCTGAAATTCTGATCGGGAGACAGAGGGTGGCGATGAGCGTAACGGGAACCAGCCACCAGGTCGGCTTTTTGATTGTCTTTGCCCAACTCTGCTCCTTCTGTGAGAGGGCCTTCCAGGCATAGGCATAGCTGCCGGCTAGCCGATGGACAATGGCCACATCGTTTTCCTGCCAGGGGAAATCCCGCTCGAACCACCACGCTCCCAGCACCGTTTCATCAGGATGTTGCAGCGGACACCAAAAGACATGGCCTTTCACAAACTCCCGCCAGCCACTGCGAAGCGAATCCGGCAGGAGCTCTTCCGTGATGACGGTCGGTTGTTCTTTGGTGTTGGCAGCCTGAAAGAGCGCCCGAACCGCCTGTTCGAGCCACGCCATCATCGGGGCATCACGATCCACGACGGCCACACTCGACGCGTTGAGCACACGACACGCCGCGTTCGCGGAGTGTGACGCACTCAACAGAAAGGCCTGCTCGTACGGAATCAGTCGTCGGGTCTCGTTGACGGACAGAAACTGCAACTCTTGGATGGTTTTCGCCGCCCGGATTTGCCCCTCCAAATGCGTCAGTGCCGCCAGGTGAATCAAGATCGGGAGCTGTTGTGGCGTTGGTTCGGCAGTCGTAGCCATCATTCTCTCTATGGTTGTTCTGCAAACTGAGCGGATCCGCTCATCCCAGCCAACACTTCCGGCGGCAATTTCTCGAACGCCCCTATGACCTTGATGGTCTGACTAGCGGCATCCACCGATGCCCCAATTTCTTTGACCCTTGCTGGATAACTGCGTCGGGTCTCATCCACCACAAAGGTAAACACCGACTTGCGTTGAAGCCAGGACAGCGAAACAGAGGGGAGTACGAGTTCAATCTCCAAACTGCTATCGTCTAACAGACTGATCAGCTTGTCGTTGGGAAAGACATTCTCATGCTCATTGACCATGACGCTGACGACCCGCCCTCCAAATGGAGCGACAATCTGGCATCCTTTCACATTGATCTCGACGAGGCGGACCGATGCCAACGCCTTTTTTGCATCAGCCGATGAGATCTCGAGATCCAGTTTGCTCACAGCATTGAGTTTCCCGAGCTCCAGGTTGTTTTTGTACACTTTGTCTTTGGACTCATATTCAGCTTGAGCAACGGCTAATTCCGCCTGATACTTGTCACAGTCGATCTGCACCAGCGTGTGTCCCTTTCCGAAGCGTTGCCCTTCCTTGTATGGAAGCATGCTGACACGGCCCTGGACTTGCGCATATAAGATCGCCTGGGCTGCCGCTTTGACGATTCCCCGTGCCACGCCATGCTCGGACCGTAGTGCAGGCCCCCCTTGCTCACCCTTCGGCCATCCCGTCGAAGGAATGATGGCCATGGCAACCAGAAGCACCAATACCATCCCTCTAATGCGCCACGGGTGTCGCATGGGCTTGCGACCTCCTTTCCGTTTCCGACATCGAAAAGCCGCTGGGTTCCCAATACTTCTTGATCGACTCAGCTAATTCCGCGAGACTTTGCTGCCCCATGCTGGCGGGAACCGCTTCTTCCCCTAAGGATGCCATCAAGGTCGCATAGGCCGTTTCCAGCCCTGACCGTGCGGCGTCCAGTCGCACATCTGCCGCGACATCGTTGGCTTGCTCTCGGATCAAGGTGAGATCATTCGTCCGTTGCGTTAGCCATAAATTCTTGGTGTGCTCAGCAATAGCCGCCTGTGTCCGTTGGTAATTCCCGGCATCCTGGTATTCCTGCTTGGCAAGTACGAACTGGGTCGCACCCACATGCACCTCCGTCAGAATCGATAGACTCAGCGCCAGACTTTGTACGTCCAGCAGCTGTCCGTTGGCATCGATCGCTTTGAGTTTGGCCGGCGTGCGAAATACCGACAGTAGATTCCAACTCACTTGCGCCGCATAGGTCAGCCAGTTCTGATACAGCAGAAAACTGTTGCTGTTGTAGTACCCGCCAAACGAGACTTTCATGCTGGGAAATAGTTCCAGGAATACCGCTTTGACTTCTTTGACATTAATCCGTTTCTTGTAGTCGATGGCGCGGAGTTCTGGTCTGAGCAAAAGTGCCTGCTCTTCCATCTTCTGACTATCGAGGTTCAGCACCGGCATCGCGGTCTCCCGCGGCGGAATGACCAGATCGAACAGGGTTCCAGGCGGCAAGCCCATCAATGAGGCTAGTTGTGTCTTCGCGGTACTTAGTTCCCGAACTAGTCGCCGGACTTCTCGTTGGATATTGAGCAAATCCCGCTGATAGTTGAGTGGGGTCAATGGCGCTTGCAGCTTCTGATCGACGATCCGCTGTGTGCTCTCCAATGCCTTGGCGACCGAATCATTCAAAAATTGAATCCTCGGAAGCACTCGTTCTGCGCTCACGGCGCGCCAATACGCACCCCTCACATCCTGAACGAGCCGAACCGCAATGCGCCGCTTTTCCTCCTCGGCAATCATCACATTGTCGGCCGCCTGTTGCGCGCGTATAAACGACAGCCCGAAGTCCAGCACATCCCAACTCAGGGCAAGATTCCCGGACGCGACATTCTTTTCGGAAGAAGTGAACGGCTCAATCGCCTGACGCCCGGTGATAATCGATTGTCCGACACCGCCGGCGAAGTTATTGCGGCCATCGAAACCGGCGTTGGCCGAGACATGAGGGAGCAAGGAATAGTGCGCGATATTGAGTTGCTGATGCGCGAGCTGCACTTGTATGGTTTTGACTTTCGCATCCAAGTTGTACTTCAAGGCGCGTGCAATGGCCTCGTAGAGGTCGACCGGCCCCACAACCGGTTCCTCAACGGATGAAATCGCTTGAAAATCTTTCAGCACCCGAGCTTTCACGTCTTCCTTGTGCAACGCATGAGGTTTGATGAGGCATCCGCTCAGTGAGAACAGCGCCACGAAAACCATGGCAACGAACCTCACAGTACGACCCGCCCCGACTCGGACATGTGGGAGCATAGTGATTCCTGCCACAAGGACCCCGATCTCCTATCGACTATGGTTATCCAGTGATGGTATCGGCTAACTGAGGAGAGAACTTGATTGAACCGACGCGAATGGAGCTGAACTGCCTTTATCTATTGAGAAAAGAGCTAGAGGGGCTCATCCAACTTGCACGGCAAGGCCTTCACCGATCTCGACCATAGAGGTCAAATTTCTTAAGACATCATTACTGTCTGACTTGGGAAGCGTCGAGCTCTCTAGCCCATAAGACACTGACAACTAAGCAGTCTTGTTACTGCCCTTACCACAACGCCCCTCCTTCCGAGTTACCCCATCTGAGTCTACTCATTCTCGTAGATTTCGATACCTTTCTCTCATGGCACACGTTCCATCACTTCTAACCAGGAGAACATCATGACGAAGTGCACTCGTTGCCAAGGTCTGATGATCGAGGATCACTGCTTGGATTTCGAAGGCACCCATGGCCATATGTGGGCCAAGGCACACCGCTGCATGAACTGTGGAAACGTCCACGATTCCGTCATCGAGCAGCACCGTCTCGCCAAACTACAACCGGCACTCGTGCTCGCAAGCGATGCACTCGAATACGAGGCTGATGATCACGACGAGGACATCCAACCCGCCGCCCTGCGAGCAGCCTGATGCCGTCTATCGGATTGGAAGTTGCGTTGACCCGGCCATCTGCCATTCTACGCGTGAAAGGATGTGAGACGTGGCTTCTATCTTGATCGTTGAGGATGACGCACCGGTTCGGGCCTTGTTGCGGGATATTCTTGAAGAAGATGGCCATCACATTCGTGAGGCCGAGAACGGCCAAATTGGCCTGACGCTCTATCGTGACTCACCCGCCGATCTCGTGATCACGGACATTTTGATGCCGGAGCGGGATGGGATGGAAGTGACACTCGCACTGACACAGGAATTTCTAGATGCTCGAGTCATCGCCATGACCGGCGCTACCGGCGATCAGAACTTTCTGAATGTCGCAAAACTCTTCGGCGCACGACGTGTAATTCAGAAGCCCTTCACCGTGGAGGGCATTCGACGAGTTGTGCGTTTCACGCTCGACCATTAGCACCCTAACGCCGATGGGTTGGCCAACAAGCCACCCTCTAAACCCAGTGGGCACACTACGCTGCCCCATTCCTCGCTCCCCCACTGGCCTCGTGAGAGGCCATCCCCTGTGAATAGATGGTGGCATCAGACCACAGAGCGATGATCAACACCACCGACGCAAAGCCGATTAAGACAACCCGCATGAGACGGAGAAATTCCGCATCATTCAGGTTAGACAAGAGCGGCTTGATGACGTTCTCACTCAGTGCCACCGACGGCGCGAGGAGCGTCGCACTGGAGCAGCTCATGACTGCGGAGAGCACGGCGCCAAAGAAGATGATCTGCGCTGCGATCGGAGTGTGCTCTAAAATCAGCGTCGGCAAAATCAACTGTGAATCTTGCTCCAGCAGGAGGCCGAACTTCGCCGGGTCGATCAACGTTGCCGCGTAGGCAAGAAACATCGGGACAAAACAAAAGCTGAAATAGAGCACCCCACCCAACAAGGCGCCGCGAACGGCCGTTCGTTCATCCTTCGCTGATGTGATCCGCTGAAACACATCTTGTTGTGGGATAGACCCAAGCATCATGGTCATCCACGCTCCGATGTCGTATAGGTCAAAACAATGGCCGCTCCGAGCACGATACCCACCGACTGGCTGATGGCGCCCTCCGTCACGACGTTGAGCACTAACCCCAGCACTTTAAATTGAGCCGCTACCCATCCTAGGTAGGATGCCACGATGCAGAGCGTGCACAGCACTTCGACGGTCCGGTCATAGCGCAATCGATAGTAATCACCGACTGTCAATATGTTCAGTCGATATAAACGTGGAGCAAAAAACAGTCCGGCGAGTATCAGACACATGCTGGACCCGAATGGATCGGCAACCACTCCACGGAGCCCGTCTTTCACAAATGTGGCTGAGATGCCTAGCACCGCCTCGGCACCGAACCACGTCGCAAACACCGTCGCCGTGACAACAGGCAGCGGCAAGCTTCTTCCCGCGACCGCGAAATCTTTTGAGTTCTGCACCCGTGTCGCAGCGAACAGGCCGATACCGACAGAAAGGAGGAGATAGAGGATGACGAACCAGAAGACCACGCGCGCAGAATACGGCTATCTCGGCTTGCAATCAATCGATATTCAAGAAACCTTCTGACAGGAAGGCGAGCCGTTCGAACATCTCGGTTGGTACAAGAGCGAATGCAATTCATTTCTGAAAGCCCCGGAGCGAGGAACCGGAAGAGGCCCGTTGGTCTCGATCACCATATTCGCCCGGCCTTGGGAATATGGTTTCTGCTCAAGGTCCCACCGGCTGGCCGCGGTGACTCTGGATCCGTCACGGCGCACATGGATGAGCTGGCCGATTCCAGTGCCCGTTCGCACGAAGCTCTTGTTGGATCACCTCAAGCGGAACAGGAAACACCGTCTTGAGGAGTTGATGGGCAGTCGTCCCCAGTGCATCGTGCGGCCCCCATCCATACAGCTTCTTCGCCCCATCCAGATTGCAAACCATGAGCGCATCGACAGAAGGGATGCTGTCTTTTCTCAATCTATCCTGCCGCCTACGAAGCTGTTCTGGATGGATTTCTGACAAGAGGCGTTCGGTCACTTCTGCCAAAAGCGCGGAGCCTGGCATGGTTAAATAAACGGTATCCCAAAAATAAAACACTCTATCCCTTGCTACTGTGCACTTGCTCTTTAGACAGAACAATTGCGAGGCAGCGATAAATTCAAAGCCAAACTTTGCAGCCTCTTCGCTAAGAGCCGGATTGACTGCGTCAAGATTGTCTGCGTCCACCTCCAGATTTGTCGGCACTTCCATCCCAAAGTTCTCAAGCTTGTACACATACCGATGAATGTCTATTGAGAGTGATGCCGGCTGAGAATAGACGATCACTCGCTTCTCTTTCAGCTTCTCATACGTCTTCAGCCAGCTGCTTATTACAACAATCCCATCCATGCGATTGTTGGGGACATAGGAGTCAACAAACCAGTCATAGAAATCCGCGCACCGCCGGTCACCCTCACTGCGTATTGCCCGACAAGACGTTCCGATGAGCTGAATGATCGCATGCTCACCGAATACGCGTACAAGGCCGTGGTATAAACTCGCCGCCAGGCTGGTTTCCGAACAATACATAGACGGTCGAAGTTCGAGGCTGTAGCTAAAAGAATGCCCCGCTGAGAGATGGACACAACTGAAGGAACCGCCTACAAAGTGGCGTTAGGAAATTCCCGACTACCCTGAAGTCGGATGGTCAGGGAATGCGGCTTTAAGCGTGGGAGATAGGCTGATCTGCGAGGATGCTTATGGCATGCGTGAGGCGGTGTCGGACCTGTTCAGCCACAGGAGATCAGGCAGTGCCTGATCTCCTGCCTGGCCAACTAACATAATCTACGACTCAACTAAAACGCCCAATATCGAGAAGCTCCGAATACCAGACGGCACCCCACGAGAAACAGTTCGCCGTGAGACTCAACCGGGACAGGTTTCGTCCACTGGACTTCATACAAACTCAGGGAATATTCCCATCGAGTTTCAGCAACATGAAGTTCCAGCAGTTGCTGTTTCCAAGGCTGGCCCCCCATCAGCACAAGAATCCCATGCTCACTCCTATTGATGCAGTAGACCTCGCCCTGCTGGATAGTCACTCGCTCTCCATTGAGCGATTCGCACAAGCTATAGGCGCACATTTTTAGTTCATTCACCCGCGCCTCTCCTCGTTGCGAATGGAACGACTTCTCCACCTCTTTGTGAGCACCGACCATCGCGACGTCGACGTTCAGACTGCCCACACGGGATATAGGCACTTCACGAATGACTTCTTTGGTTCCAATATTCATGATTCCTCCAAAAGATCAAGCAAGCAACAACTGCTTTAAGGGAGCAAATGCCATACCTAAGAGCATTCATACCTGTACA
This sequence comes from Nitrospirota bacterium, assembly GCA_016222925.1. Taxonomy (GTDB): domain Bacteria; phylum Nitrospirota; class Nitrospiria; order Nitrospirales; family Nitrospiraceae; genus Nitrospira_D. The sequence goes on from JACRQB010000125.1 coordinate 12,314, forward strand.
CGTGGATTGCTAATGAATCTCTCTCAAATACCTTGTTAGGAAACGTATCGGAACAAAACAGCGAAGGGATATGGATTCATCATTCCGAAGTATTGCGATGATAGCTTGTTGATTCTTAATATAATTCCATAGTGAATGTAAAAGCATACGAAACAAGAAGGTCATTCCTTCACCAAAAGGT
>JACRQB010000126.1 GCA_016222925.1 Nitrospirota bacterium
CGCGAGGGCATCGCAGGACGGCGGTCTGAGACATTCAAGGAACCGCCCGTCCCGATAGTCCACCCAGAGTTCCTTGATTCCCTCTGTCGTGGCCTGAACGCGGTGGACGGGAAACGAGTCGACGAGTTCATTGCTGAAGAACAAGCCAGTCAGACTGTGAGGGGCCACATTGGGAAGATCGTCCGCCCATGTCAGTAGGGCTGCTCGATCCAGCCAAGGAGCCAGGTTCCTGCGCTGCACCTCACGCATGGCCGGGCTTCGGTCTATCAGGACATACCGAAGATGCTGAAAAAACGAACGGTAGCGATGCTCGCATGTTGTCAGAATGTGCTTCGCCAACAAGCCTTTGCCAGGCCCCATTTCAACGATGGTAAAGGGATGAGGTTGGCCGAGTAATCGGTACATTTGTTCGGCTTGTGTGGCTAGAGCGTGCCCAAGGATGGGATGAACATCCGAACTCGTGTAAAAATCACCCCGCCAGCCGATCCGCTCTTGCGCTGGTTGAGGGCTCCGCATGTAATAGCCGAACTGTGGGGTGCCCTGTACTCACAGAAAGCTCCAAATTCACCATCCAAGATGTAAAAAGCGACACCCCTAGCTTATGGGCAACGTCTGCCCATCGCTTGGTGTCGCAGGAGCCGTAGAGTAGCCTTCGGAAGTGCGTTAAGTCAAGGCAGAGTCAGGGAGAATGGGGCGATGCTGTTATGTGTGAATGGATACAAGATTACGTGCGATTGTGGGTCCTGTGATGACTTACCAGGACCCGGCAACCGTTCTTGTTGAAGTTTTACGGCTAGACGAGGACCAGGGGTGGCGTCACAACAGGACTTCTTCTCCTCCCTTTTCCTGTTCGGCTGCGGGAACCTGGCCCTTTGCAAGCTCGACACGGCGTTTGGCCGAGTGCCACATGCCGTTAACGTCCATGCATGCTGTCATTGCAATGCTTTGGCGCAGTCTCAAAGGCGTGCATGGGAAAAGGTAGATGTGCGCAATAACGGTAGGCGACAACTCGCATCATGGCGAGTGCAGAAGGGGTAGGTTCCCGCAGCCGATCCCTTCTTCACGTCCCGTGGCACTTCTTATATTTTTTGCCGCTGCCGCAGGGACAGGGATCATTGCGGCCAACCTTGGTTTCTGTCCTCTGGGCGGGGGCCTGTGCCGTGATGGGTTCGTCGCCACGGTTCAAGGTGAGCTTGGGTGGTGGTTGCGAAATGATCGGTTGCGGCGGAGGAGCCGGCTGTTCGCCTTCATGGCGGACGGCCTGCACATGAAAGAGCCTATCAAGCGTGTCGGATTTGACCCGGTCCATCATGCCGGCGAACAGATCGAACCCCTCACGCTTATACTCAATCAATGGATCTTTCTGCCCGTAGCCACGAAGGCCGATGCCGTCGCGCAGGTGGTCCATCCCCCGAACCTGGGTGCGAAGGTCCTCCAGCAAGGCATCACGCCCGACATCGCGAAGCGAGTCCCCGCCGTCATGCTTGCCTTGGGTGATGTCCAGGCCGAACTGGCCGTGCATCATCTCAGTGAGCCCTTTGACGTCCCACTCTTCCGGATATTGTTCGGGAGGGCAATAGACGTTGAGGGAGGATTCCACCGAGCTTCCCATCATGTCATGGAGATCGTTGGTCAAGTTCTCTCCGCTCAGTACGGCACGGCGGTGACGATAGATCACCTCGCGTTGCTTGTTCATAACGTCGTCGTATTCAAGGAGCTGTTTGCGGATTTCAAAGTTATGGGCTTCGACCTTCTTCTGCGCGTTCGCAATGGCGCGGGTCACCATACCGTGTTCGATGGGCACTCCTTCTTCCATCCCGAGTTTGAGCATCAATTGAGATACTCGTTCGGAGGCGAAGATGCGCATCAGGTCGTCTTCCAATGACAGGTAAAACCGAGAGGTGCCTGGATCGCCCTGGCGACCGGCTCGTCCACGAAGCTGATTGTCGATCCGGCGGCTCTCGTGCCGTTCGGTGCCGAGGATGTGAAGCCCTCCTGCCGCGATGACGTCCTGCTTATCCTTCTCACAGTCGGACCGGATGCCTTCATAGATTTCGAGCTTGCGGCTCTCGGCGATGTTTTCCTCCCGATAGAGCACTTGCTTGTACATGAAATCAGGATTGCCGCCCAGCAGGATGTCGGTCCCACGTCCCGCCATATTGGTGGCGATTGTCACCGCGCCTTTACGTCCTGCCTGCGCGACGATCTCGGCTTCTCGCTCATGCTGTTTCGCGTTGAGGACGTTATGTTTCACGCCATTGCGGCTCAGGAGGCCCGCAATTTTTTCAGATTTCTCAATGGAAATGGTCCCAACGAGCACCGGCTGACCACGCTCGTGACAGTCTTTGATCTCTTCCACAATCGCGGCGAATTTTTCTTTCTCCGTCCGATACACCACGTCGGCATAATCTTGCCGAATCATTTGCCGGTTGGTAGGGACGACGTTCACGTCGAGGTTGTAGATCTTGGCGAACTCGGCCGCTTCCGTATCCGCACCACATGGTGAACCATGTCCATGTGGGCCGGGTCGTACAGATTATCCACGCCGAGTAGTTTTTCCACGCGCACATTGCCGTCTTCAGTCAATGAAGCGGTCTTGGTCTTTTCTTCGATGGTGTAGTCTGTTTCGGCTTTGAGTTGTGGAATGATCGCGTTGATTCGGTAATAGAGGTCGGTGGTCTGGTCGGTCGGGCCCGAGATGATCAACGGCGTCCGCGCTTCGTCGATCAAAATGCTGTCGACTTCGTCGACGATGGCGAAGTTCAGCTCGCGCTGGACACATTGACGCAAATCGTTGACCACCAGGTTGTCGCGCAGATAATCGAACCCGTATTCGTTATTCGTGCCATACGTGATGTCGGCGCGATAGGCTTCCGGTCTGGTGCAAGGGCGAAGGTGTTGCAGCCGTTTGTCAGACGCGTCATACGTCGGGTCGTACATGAACGATGCGTCGTGCTGAATGATCCCTGTGGACAGCCCCAG
>JACRQB010000236.1 GCA_016222925.1 Nitrospirota bacterium
AAGAAACAGCCATAGCAGGGAAAGAAGCGGCCTGGCTGCATACGATTTCCGCTCGATACCAATCTTCACACCGTCTCCGACACCCCAACCCCGCTGGACCAATGGGCCTATGATGATGGAATCAGACGACCCAGTATACAGAGGCAGTCTTCCCACTCGCAATCTTCGATCAGATGCATCAGCCTTTGAATTTTGCCTACCAATTACGTTATGATGCGACGTTACTTTTTGGAGGAAGGTTATGAGTAAAATTGTGAACGTTGATATCACGATGTACGGGATTGCCGAAGTTCTTACCTGGTGTCATGATCGAAACAAGGGGCGTATCCCTGGCGTTGATACCCCGGGCTTCAAAAAAATGCAGGAGTTGTTGGCGCAGAAGCCGCAATCGGCGGACTATTTTACGCTTGATCAGTTCTGGAAAAAGAAAGTGACGCTGCCATTAACCGAAGACGAAGTTTCGATGATTGATCGTTGTCTATATGACATTCCCAATTTAGACAACGAACCACTCCCTCAAATTCGGCACAAGTTTTGGCCCCAGCAGGTGGAAGCCCACTAGAAGAGAAGCTCCACTCCGGTTGGTTCTGTATTTTCGGGGAACACGTTGGAATTGACGGACGAGAAGCTTCGTCCGGTTAGAGTGTACCCTCGCCTTTGAGATAGTTGCGGAAACGATCCATGAGCTCGGCTCCCAAAGTCCCGCCGTCAGGCTTCTTGGTCAATGGATCCGCAAAGTGTCCACGGATTTCCTGAAGGCGTTTCTCCGCCTGATCATTCCCCTGCAGGCGCTTGGTTTTCTTTAAGGCGGTTTCAAAGGCATCGAACGTCAATTCATGATAGCCGAACGAGCGGATCCTCTTGACGGCTTTCATCATCGCCTGATTCCGAAACGTCGTCAGATGGTCTGAATCGATTTCATTCAACCCCAGCTTGCGGGCTCGCCGTTCCGCTGCTTTGCGGATACCACTACGGACAAAATCAGGAGAAGTTTGAAGCCGTTTCCAGGCTTCATCCGTCCATGCCATTCGCTCCTGCGGTGTCTCCCAGATTTCATGCAGGATATGTTCATCGATGCGGGTAAGCCCTCGTTCTCTGGCCAGATCCTCACTATCTCGTTTCAGCATATCCGTCACAAATTCCATTGCGATGGGTGGCGACTGTTTTAATTTGTCTTGGAGTAGCGCCGTTGCCGCTTCAGTCCATTCCATCGCCGGACCACTCGCATCCTGTAAGTCACCAAGGGCTTCTACTTTTTCAAATAATTCAACATTGACCTCAAGATGTCCCCGTTCTTTCGCAACTTCCTCTGTGATCTGCTTGATCATCGCGCGCATGAATTCGGGTACTGTACCCAACCGTTCTTTCGCGGCAGCGGTCCATGGAAGGCGGCCATTGGCCATCTCATCGAGAGCGGAGGCCATACCGGCGTCACCGCCCATGCCTCCCATCATCCGTCCCTTAAACTGCTCAAGAATCTCCTCGGTGATTTCCTCGTACCCCAATTCTCGCGCTTTCGTTTCAGCCACGCGACGGACCATACCACGCAGAAATATCGGGGCGCGCTCCATTCGTTTGAGTGCACCGTCTGTCCAGTGGATTTCCCTGGCATCCGCCCGCGAAGAATCTGAGGCTGACATGGGCTCCCTTTTCAGTAGACAATCGCTACTGCTGATTGAGTAATTCCTTCAGTTCTTTGCCGGCCTTGAAAAATGGGACCCGCTTGGCCGGTACCGCCACCGTCTCTCCGGTCTTTGGATTGCGCCCTTCCTTCATTCGACGAGCCCGCAGGCGAAAGCTGCCGAAGCCACGAATCTCAGTTTTATCTCCGTTTTTCAGCGAATCCCTGACACAATCGAAAATGGTGTTGATCACTACTTCGGCCTGTCGTTTCGTCAGCGTGGTGACTTGCTCAGAAACTTTTTCGATGATCTGCGCCTTGGTCATATTCACTCTCCCTTCGCCGCGATAACCGCCACACCTTCATGGCCACAGCTAGAAGGCCATAAGATACTTCAAATTCACACCCGGCTGAACATCCAACTTGGGGAACAGCATGCTGAGTTTCGAGTCCAGAATTTCACGAAGGGAAAAACGACGGCGAGGCTCGATGACCTTCGGTTCCCCTTCGATTCCGACGACCTCCGCAGCCAGTTGAATGGCATCTTCCAAGTCGCCGAGTTCGTCGACCAGCTTGGCTTCCTTAGCCTGGCGTCCGGTAAAGATTCGACCGTCGGCCAGTGCTTGGGCAGCCCGGAGTTCGAGTGAACGGCCTTCCGCTACCGCCTCGATAAACTGCTTATGAACATCATCCATCACGCCCTGCAACAAGCCTCTTTCGTCCGCACTCATCTTCCGAAGTGGAGAACCAACATCCTTATACTTTCCGCTCTTAATGACGACCCCCTCCACACCGATCTTCTGGAGTAACCCTTCCACATTGGCCGTTTCCATAATGACGCCGATACTACCGGTCAGCGTCCCAGGATTGGCCACAATCCGATCCGTTGCCGCAGCGATGTAATATCCTCCGGATGCGGCGACACTTCCCATGGACGCGATCACCGCCTTGCTGTGCTTACTTCTGACCTGCTTGACGGCATTATAAATTTCTTGTGATGGCACAACGCCGCCTCCGGGACTATCAATTCTAATGACGATGGCCTTGACGGAAGGATTTTCGCTGAATCGCTTCAGCTCCCCGATGGTCGTCTGAGAATCCAAAATGACTCCCTCAATTCGAATCAGAGCGATGCGGTCATCGGTGGATAAATCGAGGTCGGGGAACAAGAGATTGATCAGAATCAGCGCTCCCAACCCTACTGCGAAAAGCCAAAAGGCTTTCCGCAGTAGATGGCGCTTGGGAGGCCGTTCCGCCTGTATCACTTCATCCGCCATTGACCATATCCCACATCGTTCCCAAAACCGACCAACTTAGTTTTGATCGTCGGGTTGCGACCGTTTCCGGCTCTGTTTGGCCGCCCGCCCCAGACTCTGGTCCAGCACACCTTGCGTCGAGTGATAGTCGTCAACCTGCTTACGCTCCCAGTCCTGTTGATGGTCTCGAAGGCTGAGTGCGATCTTGCGTTCCTCTCGATCGACCTTGATTATCTTCGCCGTCACGTCATCCTGCAACTTAAACTTTTCTTCCAGCTTCGCAGAGGGTTCAAGACCGGATTCGCTGACATGAATTAAGCCTTCCACCCCAGCGTCCAACTCGATGAAGATTCCAAAATCAGCGACTTTCGACACCTTGCCGGTCACCGAATCCCCGATGTGATAGCGCGCTGGAATCGCCTCATCCCACGGATCACGCGCCAACTGTTTGTAGCCCAGCGAGAGCCGTTCTTTTTCTTTGTCGATACGTAAGACAACCGCTTCCACTTTTTGTCCTTTTTTGAACAGCTCAGAGGGATGCTTGATGTGCTTCGTCCACGACATGTCGGAAATATGGATGAGCCCGTCAATCCCCTCTTCAAGTCCGATAAAGGCACCGAAATCAGTCAGGCTCTTCACCTTTCCCTCAATACGAGTCCCGACCGGATATTTGCCTTCGATCATGTCCCAGGGATTGGGCGCCGTTTGTTTCATGCCTAATGAGATCTTGCGGCTCGCGGGGTCGACATTGAGCACCGCGGCTTCCACTTGATCACCGACCGCCACGACTCTCGATGGATGGCGGACTTCGTGCGTCCACGACATCTCGGAAACGTGCACCAATCCCTCGACACCCGGCTCCAGCTCCACGAACGCTCCGTAATCGGTCAGACTGACCACACGACCGCGGACTCTGGTTCCAATCGGATACTTACCGGCAACATTGGTCCAGGGATCCGCACTCTTCTGCTTGAGCCCGAGAGAAATGCGACCGGTTTCTCGATCGTATTTCAGGACGGTGACTTCGGCCTTATCTCCCACCGTAAACAGTTCCGATGGGTGTCCAACTCGCCCCCACGACATATCGGTGATGTGCAGCAACCCATCGATGCCACCAAGGTCGATGAAGGATCCGTAGTCGGTGATGTTCTTGACGGTCCCCTGAATGAGTTGTCCTTCCTTGAGCGTAGCCAGCGTTGTCTGCCGCTTTTTATCCCTGGTTTCTTCCAACAACACCCGCCTCGACACGACTACATTCCCTCGCCGGTGGTTGATCTTGATGATCTTTAAGGGGAAGGTCTTTCCAACGAGCCCATCCAGGTCACGAACCGGATGAAGATCGATTTGCGATCCGGGCAAGAACGCTTTGACACCAATATCGACCATCATGCCGCCTTTGATGCGTGAGACAATCTTCCCTTCTATGCTCTTCTCTTCCTTATAGAGAGTCTCGAGTTCTTCCCAAATTTTCATCTTGTCGGCTTTTTCTTTGGAAAGAACGAGATTGCCGTCTGCATCTTCACATTCTTCGATATAGACTTGGACTCGGTCACTGATCTTGAGATTCTGAAGCTCCTCAGAAGAGAACTGATCAGTCGAAATCATACCCTCTGATTTGTACCCGATATCAATGACGACCTTGTCCTTGGTCAGGGCCACGACCCGGCCCTCGGTAATCGTGCCTTCCTCAAGGTTCCGGAAAGTTTCTTCGTACAACGCGGCCAATGCATCGCGGTCTAACTGAGCATCACTACTGTTGGATACCGTACTCATATGAACGTCCTACCTCTTCCGACTGTTGTCGGGTGCTGATGGTGAAGTCGCCGGGCTCACTCAGCGTTGTGAGCGTCGGTGGTTGGCCTGTTTGGTGTGTCGGGAGCCTGGTCATCCTTCCCCTTTGGAGCAAGAACTTGACCTAAGGCTGCAATGTGCTCGATCACCGTACGGCTGACCTGTTGATAGAACTGTTTCGCTTCTGCCCTCTCTTTTTGTTTTCCCGGTTCGAACTGAATCGGTTCCCCGAATCGTACCGTGACCTGACGCAACCGAGGCCAGCGAGCCCCGATGGGCAGCACGTCAAAGGTTCCTTTCAAGTAGGCTGGGACGACCGGGCACCCGGTCTGGGACACAATCACTCCGATACCTGCTTTCGGAGGTCGAAGATGGCCATCATGGCTGCGACCGCCTTCCGGGAAAATGACCACCACATGACCTGCTCGAATCAGGTTGATCGCCTTCCCAAACGCCTCTCGGTCGAGACGTCCCAGCCTCACCGGTATCCAGCCCAACGCCTGCAACAGACTGTTCAACACCGGGATCGGAAACAAGTCGTTCCGTCCCAAGTACCAGGCCCTCCGACGCATCCCACAGCCCAGTAGCGGAATGTCGAGATAGCTGGCATGGTTTGCCGCGATCAGCATCCCTCCGGTCTGAGGAACCTGACCTTCGACACGATACCGAAAGCACATCCAGCTGACGGCGCGCGCCAACACCCACAGAAATCCGTAGACAACCCCGCTCACGACCCGGTCGACATAGCCGCGATCATTCGCTCCACCACTTGATCGGGGCTCAGGGTAGACGTATCGATGAATCGTGCGTCATCTGCTGGAACCAATGGATCGATCGAACGGGTCCGATCGCGCCGGTCTCGGTCCGACAGATCTTGGGACGTTGTTTCAACCGTCCCCCCACGGCCCACGGCGACCAGTTCACGGTGTCGTCGCGCGACTCGTACCGTGGCATCTGCCTCTAAGAAAAACTTGAACGGTGCAGAGGGAAACACCTTTGTGCCGATGTCCCGTCCCTCCGCAACCACAGATCCCCGTTGGCCGATCTGACGCTGGATCGGTAACAGCCATTCGCGGACGGCGGGGATAGCGGACACAATAGAAGCTGCCGTCGTGACTTCGGGCGTACGAAGGTCCCCTGTCACGTCCAGGCCATCGACCAAGACCTGCACCAGGCCATGTTGAAACTGCATGTGAATCGAGGTGGCCGGGAGAAGTGTCGTCACCTGCGCCTGATCAGTCGGACGGATCCTCGACTGCAAGGTTTTCCATGCGAGGGCTCGGTACAGTGCCCCTGTATCAAGATAGAGATAGCCAAGACGAGCCGCCAATAATTTGGCTACTGTACTCTTGCCCACCCCTGCTGGTCCATCAATCGCGATAATCACTCAGTCCCCTCACTGTTCGAACCGTATTGTCTGCCCCACCACTCTCACCCAGGTTGGGTCAACAGATGGGTGAGTGTCTTTTCAAAATTTGGAAATGACGTATCCACGCAGCTTGTATCAGCAATCGTCATACCCTGCTCCGCCGTCAGCCCACCGATGGCGAGAGACATGGCCACACGATGGTCTCCATGGCTTTGAGCCTTGTCCGCCGCGTTCAGCTTGCCGTTCTCTCCTCCTTGGCCTAGTCCGTGGATGATCATCCCGTCAGGCCGTTCTTCGATGAGCGCTCCCATGGCCTTTAACTCGCGGCTCATAGTCGCAATCCGATCGCTCTCTTTGACCCGCAGTTCCTCTGCTCCTGAAATCACCGTGTCCCCCTCCGCCACAGAAGCAGCCACACACAGCACGGGAAATTCATCGATCGTGTGTGGGATGAGGTCGTGGCCGATCGTCACGCCTTTCAGCACGGATGACTTCACGCGGAGATCCGCGACCGGTTCGCCCGCCGCCTCTCGCAGACCCAGAACCTGAATGTCGGCTCCCATCTTTTTCATGATCTCAATGAGGCCAGTTCTGGTCGGATTCATTCCGACATTGTACATGGTGATATCAGATCCTCGTACGATCGTCGCTCCGACAATGAAAAATGCGGCTGCCGAGAAATCACCGGGAATGGTCACATGAATGCCTCGCCATCCGACCGATGGTCGCCCGTGCAAGACCAAAGCACCGTCGTCTTCTTTCGTAAGAGGGATTCCAAAGAACTGAAACATCCGCTCCGTATGGTCTCGTGACAGACGTGGTTCTTTATACCGAGTCTCCCCGTGAGCGAACAGACCGGCGAGCAGGAGCGACGACTTAATCTGCGCGCTATAACCGCCCCCATCTCGCGCAGCGGCTTGACGACCCGTCCCATCGGACGCCGTTTGATCGATTCGTCGCCCGTGAGGATGGAGAAAAAGTTCTGTCCGGCCAAGAGACCCGTGAGCAGACGGATACCGGTTCCAGAATTGCCGCAATCGATCGGAGCGCTTGGTTCGGATAACCCCCAAAACCCCTTCCCGCAAACAGTTAATTCGGTCGGAGTCTGGGTAATAGGAATCCCCAGTCCCTGAAAAGCCCTCATTGTGTTCAGACAATCTTCTCCCTGAGAATAGCCTGTTATCGTACTCGTCCCTTCTGCCAGTGCGGTGAGGATGATCGCCCGATGGGTGAGCGACTTGTCGCCGGGAACAGTGGTTGTTCCCCTAAGTGGCCGGCCCGGGGTGATCGTCAATGATGTCATGAGTGGCCCAGAGAGGAACTAGTCAACTTGTCACGCTCGCCTTTGGCTCGCTCGAGGAACTTCTCGATTCCGGCAGCATCCCCAACCTGAATCAGTTGCTTCACTTCTTCCAGGGCCCGTACATATCTGTCGATATAGGACACCACATTATCCCGATTCCACAAGAAAATATCACGCCACATTTCAGGAGAACTCGCGGCGATCCTGGTCGTATCTCGCAAGCCTCCTCCTGAGTGACCGGCAAGATCCAATGAAGGAACCTGCTGATCGCGAAGCTCGGCCAAGGCATTCATCAGCGCAAAGGCGGCCACATGGGGCAGATGACTGACGGCACCCAGGATTTGGTCGTGCAGATGCGGATCCATCAATAAGACAGTCGACCCGGCTTCTTCCCACAGTTGCCTCACCCGATCAAGTGCCGCCGGATCTGTTCGCGTTGTCGGCGTCAGAATACAGCGTGCCCCCTTGAACAATTGATCGGACCCGGCCGCGACCCCTGTTTTTTCCTTCCCCGCGATGGGATGGGCTCCCACAAAATGCACGCCTGCCGGCATGGTCGATTCCGAGCGTTCAACCAAGATGCCTTTCACACTGCCCACATCACTGACGATCGCGCCGGGAGCAAGGCAATGGGCCCATTCATGGAGATGTCGCTCATAGGTATCGACCGGCGTCGCAAGGACCACCAAATCCGCTCCACGCACACCCTCTTGAGGATCGGCCACGTATCGATCGATCGCGCCTAAAGCAACCGCTGTCTTGAGATTCTCGACACGACGGCCGACGCCGACTACATGATCAGCCAACGCCTTCCGCCGAAGGATCATCCCGAGTGATCCACCGATCAGCCCCACACCGATGATGGCAACCTGCTTGAAATGAACGGCCATACTGGCGTTACAGCTCTCTGCCCACGGCTTTGGCAATATTCCGAAGATCGGCCATCAGAGCCTTGAACTTCGAAGGCTTGATGGACTCTTCACCGTCACACAGCGCACACTCAGGGTTCGAGTGAACTTCGATGAGCAGGCCATCGGCACCGGCCGCGACCGCCGCTTTTGACATCGGAGCCACAAGATCCCACTTTCCTGTGGCGTGACTGGGATCAACGATGACAGGGAGATGCGAGAGCTCTTTCAATGTTGGAATAGCCGCGAGGTCCAGTGTATTGCGATATTGCGTTTCGAACGTGCGGATGCCCCGTTCGCACAACATTACGTTCTGATTACCGCGGGACATGATGTACTCGGCCGACAGCAGAAACTCCTTGATTGTCGCCGACAGGCCCCGTTTTAAGAGCACCGGCTTGTCGTACGCGCCGACCTCCTTGAGGAGCTCAAAGTTCTGCATGTTCCGCGCACCGATCTGGATGATGTCCGCCTTCTCCAGAAAGAGTTCGATGTCCCTCGTGTCCAGAATCTCACTGACGACCGGTAACCCTGTTTGCTTTCTTGCTTCGACCAGGTAGTCCAACCCCTCACGACCCAACCCTTGAAAGGAATAGGGCGAGGTTCTTGGCTTATAGGCTCCACCACGAAGAATCGCGGCTCCGGAAGCCTTCACTTCATGTGCGATCCCCACCGTGAGCTCCAATCGCTCGACCGCGCAGGGTCCCGCCATAATGACGAGTTTTTGGGCGCCGATTTTGACACCACCGACATCGATGATCGTCGCTTCCTTCTTAAACTCACGGCTGACCAGTTTCCAAGGCGCCAAGATCGGCAAGACGCTTTCCACACCAGGGAGCGCCGTCAGAGGCTGATTGTGCAGGATTCGGTCATCACCGATGACACCGATAATAGTGCGTTCCTGGCCCGTGGAGATTTGCGACTTCAAGCCCAGATCCCGCAATCGGTCGATAATGTGGTCAACTTCACTTTCCGAAGCTTCCGGTTTCAACACGATGATCATAATTCCCTCATTGTATTCTTACCTGCCTCCATCCAAGACGTTCTTGAGAGCCTGGAGGAAGGCAACATTTTCATCTGGTTGACCGATGGTGACGCGAATCATCGCTCCCTCGATATGCCGCACAATAATCCCTTTTCGCAGCAGTGCGTCGAACACCCGTCGCCCATCCTGTTTCGCATGAAAGTAGAGAAAGTTCGCTTCACTCGGGATCGAAGCCATTCCGAGCGCGCGCAGTCCTTGTTCCATCTGCGCCATCCCAGCCTCGTTGACGGCCCGGCTCTTGGCCACATGCTCGTCATCGCCCAAGGCAGCCAGCGCGGCCTTTTGGGCCAGACTGTTGGCATTGAATGGAGGCCGAACCCTGTTCAGGAAGTCGATCACCTCGGTTGTGCTGATGCCGTATCCAATTCGTAGCCCCGCCAGTCCATAGATCTTGGAGAAGGTCCGTAAGACAATCGCGTTCCGCCCCTGCTTCACATACGCCATCACATCGGGGAATTGTGGATTGCGGACATACTCGAAATAGGCTTCGTCGAACACAACGATGACATCGTCAGGCACGTTGGCCATGAGGCGATCGACCGCGTCCGCCGAGACCATTGTCCCGGTAGGATTGTTGGGATTGCAGAGAAAGAGCAATCGAGTCCGAGGCGTCACAGCCCGTACCATCGACTCAAGGTCATGGGTCCAATTGGCAAGAGGCACGACCACCGGCTTGGCATGGACAGCAGTGACCTCCATCTTATAGATCACGAACGTGTGATCGGCCATGATGGCTTCATCGCCAGGCGTCAAGAACGTCCTGGCCAACAACCCGAGGATCTCGTCCGATCCATTGCCCAAAATGACTTGGTCACGCCCCACTTTCCAACGATCAGCAAGGGCCTGCCGAAGCTGATAGGCACCACCGTCCGGATAGCGATGCAGCATATCTTGCGCACCGGTCAACGCGGCCAAGGCCTTCGGTGAAGGGCCGAGCGGATTCTCGTTGGAAGCAAGTTTGATCACGCGGGTGAGCCCAAGCTCACGCTGAAGCTCATCGATTGGTTTACCAGGAACGTAGGAGCCTAAAATCTTCATAAAGAGGCAGCGAGACTTCACCTCTTCAATCGCCCTATTAACGCGCTCCTCACTCCTATGTCCCTCAACATCCACAAAAAAAATATACTCCCACGCTTTGCGCTGGGAGGGACGAGATTCTATCTTGGTCATATTGAGTCCGTGGGAAGCGAACGGGCGGAGCAGATCATAGAGGGCGCCGACTTTATCCTTCACCGATAACATCAACGACGTCTTATCTTTTCCTGTTCGCTCTGACGGCTTCTGCGACAGGATAAGAAAGCGCGTGAAATTATTGAGGTTATCCTCAATACGGGCCTTAATCACCTTCAGCCCATAGAGCTGGCCGGCCAATTCCGATGCAATAGCTGCCGAGGCGGGCTCATCGATACACAGCTCGGCAGCCCGCGCCGTGCTTGCCACTTCAACCGCTGACACATGCGGAAGATTGGTTTCGAGCCAGTTTCGGCATTGCGCAAGGGCATGTGGATGAGAATTGATTTTTTTCACATCCTCGATAAGACCAGATTTCGATAGGAGGTGATGCGAGACCTCCTGAAGAATCTCTCCATAGATCAGCAAGTTGGAATCGATAAACATGTCGAGGGTGTGATTCACGACACCCTCCGTGGTGTTTTCGATCGGCACCACCCCGAAATTGGCACGGCCTCGCTCAACCTCGCTGAAGACCTCTTTAATACTATAAACCGGCACATACTGGACGGACGACCCGAATTTCTGCATGCAGGCCATGTGCGTAAAGGTGGCTCGCGGCCCCAAATACGCGACCTTCTGGGGAGCCTCAAGGGATAAGGACGCCGACATGATTTCTCGATAGACTGATCGGATGGCCTCGCTGGGGAAAGGGCCGCTGTTGAGTTTCGTGAGTCGTTCGATGATCTCAGCCTCCCGACCCGCAGTATGGAGATTGGCATCAGCATTTTTTTCTTTTTTGATTCTTCCGATTTCGATGGCGCTTTTCGAGCGCTCATTGAGCAGTCGAATGATTTCGTCATCGATCCTATCGATTTCCTTACGATATTCAGACATATCTTTGGGCATGCTGAGTCTCGCCTCGG